>JAPUJX010000055.1 GCA_027295975.1 Gammaproteobacteria bacterium | reverse complement strand
GTGGCGCAATCAGCTTCATCGGCCGTTTCGGCGGCACGCGATACAGCCCCGAAGGTGACGGAATTCAGCACGCAAGCTGTGAAGACAGTGACCGATTCAACCATCAAATCGGCGAAAAAAACCGCCGAGCTCCTGGGAAGAAAATGGTATCGCCGGAAAAAGTACGTCCCGCCTGACCGCATTGAGTAGAAACGTCATCACGGATCGGGGCCGACCTCGACCATCGCCTCGCCGTACCCATCCGCCGTGTAGGTTACCAGGTAGGGCACCGGGCGCCCGCAACGGCGCAGGGTCCACCGCTCCCGCCAGCGTCCTTCCGTCATGCGGCCGCTCTCGTTGAACCGGATGGCGTCGAGCTCCTCCAGGTAATCGGTCGCCGCCACCCGCACGTCGTCGCAGGCCCGCAGCCATTCCCCGTCCCGCACGTAAATGCGAAGAAGGGTGTCGACCTGCAGGGCAATCTCGGCACGGGTCGACCCGGGCACCGGGAAATCGAAGGCGTTGAGAGCAACGCCGTACGGCCGGATGAGATCGGGGTACGGCAGTTCCCCGGTCTTCACGTAGTGATAGAACAGCAGGCTGTTCCGCTTCGCGTCGTCGATGTGAAACAACCGCGAACTCTGGCAGAGCGGCTCGATCTCAACGCGGCCCTTTTTCAGGCGCTGCCGGGCGGTCCAGGTGAAGGGCGCGATGCGGCCGCTGATCCGGTTGCCCCGATCGGTGACGGAGCCTCTTTTCGCGTGGGTGTAGATGAAGAGGCGGGCCCGTTCCCAGGCCACCATTGCCTCCCGTTTCCCCAGAAGGATCTTTCCCTTCGCCTCCTTTCGGGCGGAGCGGACCTGCGCGAGAAACTCCTGCTCCCCGGAGGGGTGCCTCTCCGCCGCCGAGGACATCACCGTAAGCGGCAGGATCATCGTGAAGATGGCGGTGATTCCGCGCACTACTTGCCCACGTCAGATTTGGCCGCCTGGCTGATCAGGGCCTCGCACTCCTTCTCGGTTAGAACTCCATCTTCGACCAAAGTTTCGCACCTATTGCTGACACAGAGAACGAATTCGCCGTGTTCCTCCCAGGGTGCATTCGGATCACAGATGCCAAGGGAGCCGTCGCAGTTTTCATCCACAACGTTCCCCGGCAGTTCCGCAGCAAGAGGATTTATTGATGAGTTGAAGTCGTCACAATCCGGGGTGGGGAGGTCACAAGATGTGAAGGAGTCACCATCCACGTCGAATCCCTCATCAAGGAAGCCGTCACAATCATCGTCAGTATTGTTGCAAATTTCCGCGGCACCGGGATTCACGGTAGCATCACCGTCATTGCAATCCACCGAAGAGGGGAATCCATCTCCATCACCATCCGGATCCACGGAACAAATGGCGATGCCATTTGGATTCACACCCACCAAACCAACGTCAAGGGTGAACTCTAGATCGATCTGGTTGGGAACACCATCTCCATCATCATCATCCATGGCTTCGTCAATGAAGCCATCGCAATCGTTGTCGATCCCGTCCAGGACTTCAGTTGCGTCGGGATGCACCGCCGGATCGGAATCATTGCAATCTGTCCGACCTCCATTGGGGCAAGCGAGGTCGCCGAATCCGTCCCCGTCCAGATCAAAACATACCGTCGGTGCAAAAGAGAGAGGAAGAGACCGGATCGAAGGGGCTGAGATAACGGGATCGATGATCCGGTCAAACCCCCCGATACCGAGCGCACTGGTGCGGTCGTCCTGAAACAGAATACGGAGCCGAAACGTCATGGCCTCGATGGTAGCCAGGTCGGTTGTAAGGGCCCTCTGGAGATCGGACAAGCCCAGCGTGACCGATTCGGTGAGGCGGTCTCCGGAACGGTCTGGAATCCCATCATCGGTCTTTGGTATTGGAGCGATATCGAGGAGGGTTTCGTAAAGCTCACTCTCGCCGTCACAGATCGTTGGCGGTTCCGGTATGCCATTGCCGTTTGCGTCGACAAAGACCTCGAGGCGGTAACCCTGTACGGGGTGGGGAGAATCGTCGTGCACGGTGACGGAGCATGCAGTATTCCAGCGAAGATTAATGGAGAGGGCCGGGTCGTTGAAGGTCCCTCCCACTATGGAGTTCACGACGGGGACCGGCACCGGAGCGAGTCCTCCGATGACCCTGATATCTCCCACCGGGGTGTTTGTTTGTGGGTTGCAGGGAGAACTATCAGAAAAACGGAGGGGTTCCACACAGGAAATGGGTTGCGTAACAGGAGATTCATCACAGGGTCGAAAACGGGAGTTGCCAAATTCACCGAATATGAGAACGTCGGATTGGGCGGCATAATAACCGATGCAATCCGGGCTGTCCGGCTCTGCGAGGTGGTTCCAGAGAAGATACCAGTTCTGCCCTCCCTGTCCCAGATTCAGGGACAAGTTGGCCAGTTGGAAACTGTCCGATTCATAAGCGAAATTGAAAGTGGGAAAAGCATGCGGGAAGTAATCTCCGGAAAAGCCAATTTCCGAATTCACGCAAGCGCTCTCGAAGTCGGTGTACACCCGGTTGAAAAGTTCACAGGTGGAGGGAGTGGGGGAATCCTTTTCACCGCACTGGAAGAGGTCGGGCCCATTTGTAGTCATACGCAGGGTGCCGCGAAAGAGAAAAGAGGATTTCCCTGGAGCGGGAGGCTGTGTACAGTCGAATCCGCTGTAAATCAGGTCCGGGACCAGTAGGGAAACGACAATAACCAAAACGCACCCCAGGGTTCGTCCCAGGAAAACATCAAACCTGTTCGGGAACATTTTATGGCCCTCCACGCTGTTTCCTGACTGTCTGTTTGTGGCAGATTTTCGCATTATTATACTCCAATTATTCGATCGAGACGCAACTTTCCTCCTGTCCTGGCGTCCGGTTGATTGTCTCAGCTAAATTGAACGGCTTACCCGGGGAAATTCATGCGTTGGAGAAGGTCCTGGAAGCGGGGGTCGTCTCTCAGGGGAAGCCAGGTCGGATCGGCTTTCAGGTATGGCGCCGAGAATAAGGCAGGAACCGACAAGAGGCGCTCGAGATGGTTGATTGCTTCGTCATGGTCGCCCATCATGACGTAGATCTGGGCCAGGTCCTTGAGCCGATAACCAAGTTTGTTATCCCGTGTTCCGCCGAGCAACTCGATCCCCAATCTTCCCTCCCGGATCGCATCTTCATCGCGGCCCAGGCCGGCGTAGGCGATGCCCAGCGAGCCGTGAATCCGGTCGTCATTAGGATATTCCCTGATTTTTTCCATTAGCATTGCGTGGGCAGCCTCGTAATGGATCGCCTCAAGTTCCGGACGATCCATGAGACCATAGATCTGGGCGGCGAGCTGGTCCTTCGGAATGTAGAACTGCCCGAACTCGAAAGCTTCCGTGGATCCCGAGGAGAGTCTGCTCAGCGCCTCTTCGTACCTCCCATCCATCATATCGACCATGACCCAGGGGTAATTGATTGGAGGTGTCTCTTCGAGCCCGACACTCTGTGGAATCTGCGCCAGGAAACTGCGGGCATTCTCGGTGGAGCCGTCCCGGTTCAGATAGATGAAGAGCTTGCACCAGTAAGGACAGGCTCGATCGGGGGTCAACCGAATGGCGCGATCGTGAAGATGGAGGGCCTCGCCGAAGTCGCGCAACCCGAAAGCTATGCCGCCCGCGCTGCAGGGCAACCTCCCCAGACGGGGATTCAACTCCATCGCCCTTTTCAAGTTGGCCAATCCCTCTTCCCATTGACCAAGATCCTCATGAACCTCGCTGATCGCCTCGAAAACTTCCGCGTTGTTCGGCTGGCTCCGCAGCACGGTCCGGTACTCCTCGAGAGCGCGGTCACTGTCCCCCTCGCCGGAGTTGTAGATCATGCCGAGAGCCAGGTGGGCCTCGGGTAGTCCTGGATTGAGCTCCAGCGCCCGGTTCACCGCCTCCTTCGCGTTGGCGAGCCGCGCATCCGTCCGGTCTTCATATACAGTGTAAAGCCAGATGTGAGCTTCTGCTTTCCGTGCATAGGCGAGGGCGAATGTCCGGTCCAGCCGGATGGCCTCCTCGTACATCTGGATGGCGAAGTGGATCTCCCTGGCGGAGCTCAACTCCCGGCCGCGGTTGAGGAATTCGTTCCCGCGGAGGTAGGAGTCGTAGGCCTCGAGATTGCCAGTCGGCTCGGAGTCAATGGCTCTGCGTTCCGGGTCGAGCAGCGCGACTCCGATCTTCTCGATGACCGCCGCGGCGATCTCGGACTGGACCTGGAAGATATCGTTGATCACCTGGTCGTAGTTTTCCGCCCAGAGATGGGTGTCGTCGGAAACACGGATCAGTTGGGGCGTGACCCTGATCCGGCTTGTGCCTGTGGATTCTCGCGCCCAGCGAACGGTTCCCTCCAGCACGTAATCCACCCCGAAATCCTCGCCAATCCGCTTGATGCTCTTGCCGGCCCTGTCGTATTGGAATGAGCTGGTGCGCGAGATGACCCCAAGATTGCTCACCATGGCCAGCCTGCTGGTGATCTCCTCGGTCATGCCCGAGGTGAAATACTCGTCCTCCGGTGAACCCAGGTTCTCGAACGGCAGGACCACGATCATCTTCCGTCCGGTGGAAATCGTTTCCGTTTTCGGCAAGAACTGCCAAAAGCCGAAAACAATGCCAATTGCCGCCGCAGTCATCAATGCCGTCGCGCCTACCCACCATCTACGCTTAGGGGGCGGGGGCGCACCCTTGCCAAGCTCTTCGTATGACGGGGACGATCCCGCCTCCAGGTCGCGGCCCAGCCGCTTGAGGTCCACCACGAGGTCTTCCGTGTTCTGGTAGCGATCGCCGGGTCGAGGTGCGAGTGACTTCGTGATGATCCTGGCAAGTTCGAGTGGAACTTCCGCCACAACCTGGTGCACGGGCTTTGGACGAGTTTTCAGTACCTCTGAAACCACATCCTTGCTGGTCGCTCCCCGGAAGGGCCGCTGCCCCGTGGTCATCTCGTAGAGCACGCTGCCGAGTGAGAAGATGTCGCTGCGAAGGTCCAATTCCTCGCCTCGCACCTGTTCGGGGGACATGTAGGGGATGGTTCCCGTGACCGTTACCGCCTCAACATTCTCCGTTCTACCAACCGTTTTTTCTCCAACAGACCGGGTCAGAACCGCGGTGCCCGAGTCGAGATCGAGTTTGGGGATGAGGATCGCGAGCCCGAAGTCGACCACCTTCGCGTCGCCATCCGGCGTGATGAGAATGTTGGCCGGCTTGAGGTCCCGGTGGATGAGCCCCTTGCGGTGGGCTTTTGACAGGGCACGGGCCACCTGATACCCGATCTCCACGACCCTTTCGGGCGGCAGCGGCCTTCCCTGGAGGATCTTGTGGAGCGGTTTCCCCTCCACGTACTCCATCACGATGAAGTCGAGGTCGCCTTCGTGCCCGAACTCATGGACCTGCACGATATGGGCTTCGCTGACCGAGGACGCCAGGCGGGCCTCGTCAAAGAACATCTTGCGGCGCTTCTCGTCGCGGGCGTGGTCAGCGGGCAGCACCTTGATGGCGACGGTGCGGCCGAGCACCGTATCTTCCGCCTTCCACACCACGCCCATGCCGCCCTCGCCGATCTTCTCGATCAGGCGGTAGTGGGATAGTGTTTTGCCGCGTTCGACCGACATTCCTGATCCTCACGGTATGACTACTGGGAAATTATACTGAGGGAAATGATAGCACGGGAAGGTAATTCCTGTTCCCGGGACCAGCTCTGCACAAAAAAATGGGGCGAATCGACCCGGGTCGACCCGCCCCATCCATTTCCGCCTACGGAACCGGTATCAGTTGCCCCTGCAGGTGCCGTTCCTGCAGTTGTTGGAGCAGCAGTCGGCGTTGATATTGCACGAGGCCTTGTTGCCGCCGCAGGCCACGCACAGATTGCTGCCCTCATCGCAACCCTGGCCCGGGCACGGATCGCCGCCTGGCTGGCAACTGCCGCCCACGCAGGTCTCGGCGCCGTTGCAGAACAGGCCGTCATCGCAATCCAGATCGGACGTGCAGCCAGCCCCGGCGCAAGACCACCCGCTCTCGGCGCAGCGCGCATCGCCACACACGGGCAGGTCGCCGTCACAGCAAAACCGGTTGCTCGGTCTCCCCTTGATATTCCGGCAGTCGTTCGGGCAGTTGTTGCAGTCCTCGCCCGGATCGCAGGAGTTGTTGTTATCGCAGACCGGCGTATCGCAGGTATTGGTGGTCTCGTTGCAGGCGGTGCCGCCGGTGCAGGGATCGCCGCTCGACTGGCACGAGCCGCCCACGCAGGTCTCGGCGCCGGTGCAGAACAGCCCGTCGTCACACTCCAGATCGGAGATACACTCGGCCACCGGATCGAGAAATTCGGAAACTGAATCCCAGTAGAAGGCCAGCGCGCCATCAACGGTCGCGTTGCTGGCCGAATCGCATTCGGCCGCGCAGTTGAAGCCGCAGCAACCGGAAAGCTGGCCCACAACTTCGCTGGCGCTGTTCAGAACCGGTGAGCCGCTGCTGCCCCCCAGGGTGGCTCCGACAATATCCGAACTGTAGATCCGTTCGCCGCGCGGCCAGGTTGAGCATGTCGGCCTGGCCGTGTCCACGTCATGCTGCGAGTACGCCTGGGGGCCGAAGTTGGGGTTGCTGATCCGGTACAGATTCGCGCCATTGGTATTGGCAATGGGGGTGTTGTTCCATCCGAGGAACACCGCGCCGGCCGGAGGGGCCTGATTGAGCGTAAACAGGCTGAAGTCGCCGCCGGTTCCCGTCGCTTTGATCGTGACCCCCACAGTGCTCGCGGGGGGAGGGGTGCCGCCGGTGACGATGCTGTCCGGGCAGACACCGTTGCATGTGGTAGTCGTGTAGTTAAAGAAGGTTTCGAGGTTGGAGTTGTTGGTCGACAGGCAGTGATTGGCCGAGAGGAAGTACGGGATCTGTGAACCGGAATCGGTGTCTGCGAGCAGCCCGCCCGAACAGGTGAACACGAACGGTCCCTGGATCCATTCCATCTTGGCGACGGCATCTTCGGCCGGCGCCGCGGGCCCTGTGTTGAGGCAGTTCACGTCAACGACGCAGGGCGCGTTGTCGGCGCAGGGCCAGGAATCGTGGCTCTGCTCACGCGGGCGGGGTGGCCGGCCGCGGATATGCCCCACATCCGAGATCACGAATGACATCTTGGCCCGGTCAACCTCAGGCCTGTTCCCGGTGTAATGAAGCACCACCCTCCCGGTATCCGAAACAATCGAGCGGGTCCAGAAATCGCCGTTGCCGTTTCGACCTTCGCCCACGTATGGCCCGTGCGCCTGTCCGCCCGGACCGATGAAGTACATTTCGGTGTTATCGGGAAGCGAGAAGCCGGTGAAATGCAGCCGGATCGCCTGGGCACCAGGAGAGTTCACCCTCAAGGCCCACACGAAGTTCCCGTCCTGACCTTTCTCGATGACGCCTTGATTGAATGCTTTGCCGAACGGCTTTCCAGTAGCGCCCGGGACCGCCTTGACAACGCCCACACGCAACGGTTCCACCCCCGGGCGCGCCGGAACTGAAAGATCATCTCGATCCTTCTGGGTGATTTCAATCTGGAGCGGCGTTTTATCCACCCCTGCAGGCAGCAGGGCCGTCACCTTCACATTCAGCTCCCGTTGACGGGCGGCCTCCTCCGCCACGGTCAAACCACCCATCTTCACTTCCGGCCCAACCCGTGTGGTCCGTTTTTCCGCCTGAACGGGCAGAATGAGGGCAGCCATCGCAAGGGCGGCAACAAAACCAACGCCTATCCAGGTCCGCCAAGCACGCATCGCGGGATTGCTCTTCATGGAAACAACCTCCAAAAGGAATGAGGTAGGAACTAACAAATTCGGGTGAAAACGGGCTACACAAGCTGAGTGGCTCAATCATAGCACGATGGGGAAAAACCACAAAACCGCCTGAAAACCGACCCTGTTCAGGCAACCTTTGGTCGGAGCGAGTCGATTCGAAGCTCCGGCCCCATGCTCCCAAAACCAATTGCCAAGGTTGGGAAGTGGTTATCTGTAAATGACTTGGTGATATACCAATTCAGAGTGTTGGGAAAGTTGGCAAACATGTTAGCCTATGCAGCGAAGAAATAGCACCCTGATAGCACTCGCTGAAAGTTTTTGAAAGACATGGCATTTAATATTGGCACAGGGTTCGGCCCTTACGAGATCACCGCGCCGCTCGGCGCGGGCGGCATGGGTGAGGTATACCGGGCCACCGACAGTCGTCTGAACCGCGACGTCGCCGTCAAGGTGTTGCCCGATTCGGTTGCCACCGATGCCAACCGTCTGGCCCGCTTCCAGTGGGAGGCCCAGGTTCTGGCAGCACTGAACCACTCCAACATCGCCCAGATTTACGGTCTTGAAAATTTCGACGACCACCAGGCGATCATATTGGAGCTGGTCGAGGGAGAGACCCTAGCGGAGCGCATCGAGCGGGGCGCCATACCGATCGAGGAAGCCCGTGAGATCGCGCTGCAGATCGCCGAGGCTTTCGAGGTGGCCCACGAGAAAGGGATCATTCATCGGGACCTGAAGCCGGCCAACATCAAAATCACCCCGGAGGGGACAGTCAAGGTTCTCGATTTCGGTCTCGCCAAGGCACTCGCGCCTGAGATGTCGGCGGATCCGGCAAGTGCCTCACTGTCGCCGACGGTGACCTCGGCCGGAACCATCGCGGGCACGTTGCTCGGGACCGCGGCCTACATGAGTCCCGAGCAGGCCAAGGGGCGGCCGGTCGATCGGCGCGCCGACATCTGGGCCTTCGGCGTTGTACTGTACGAAATGCTGACCGGCAAGAAGCTGTTCGAGGCCGAGACCGTCTCCGAGACGATGGCCGCGGTGCTCCGGGACGACGTGTCGATGGACACTTTACCCGGCGGCATCCCCGCTTCGGTGAGGACCCTTCTGAAGCGTTGTCTCGACCGCGAGCCGCGCACCCGCCTCAGGGACATCGGCGAGGCGCGCATTGCGCTTTCCCCGGAGTCGCTGACTGCCGGCGGACCCGCCGGCGAACCCGCGGCGTCCACCGCAGCCGGGGCCTCCTCCCGTGGGCGACACGCGCTCCCGTGGGTTCTCGTGACCCTGCTGAGCGTCGTCGCCGCATTCTCGCTCTGGAAAGCGTCGAGCGGACCGGCCGAAGAGAGCGAGCTTTTGACACTGGTCGCGCCGATTCCGGACGATCTGCGACTGCCTGCCGACCAGATGGGCATCATGGCGCTGTCGCCCGACGGGAAGACCCTGGCCCTCGTTCTCGCGGGCGACACCGACAAGATGCTGTACGTTCGCAAGCTCGACAGCGCCGAGCTGGTGCAGATGCCGGGCACCCAGGACGCGGCCACGCCGTTTTTTTCTCCGGACGGTCGGTGGATCGCGTTCTTCGCCGACAACAAGCTGAAAAAGGTGCCGGTCGGCGGCGGAGCCCCGGTGACCCTGTGCAATTCCGACGGCAGCAACCGCGGGGCGGACTGGGGCACCGACGACGTCATCGTGTTCTCACCGCACTACACTCGGCCGTTGATGCGGGTTTCCGGAGCCGGCGGCGAGCCTACGGTTTTGACCGCCATCGACAAAACCAAGGGGGAGCGGACCCATCGCTGGCCGCAAGCCGTCCCGGGTGAGGATCTGGTGTTGTTCACCGTGGGGACCATGGACAGTCCCGAGAGTTACGACGACGCGAGGATCGAGGCGATTCGCCCGTCCACCGGCGAGCAACACACGGTGCTCAAGCGAGCGAGCATGGCGAGATACGTTCCCAGCGGCCATCTCGTCTTCGGGCGCGAGGGGTTTCTGTTCGCGGTGCGGTTCGACCTGGACAGCCTGGAAGTCCGCGGCAGTCCGGTCCCGATCCTGGAAGAGGTGATGGGAATGCGCAGCTCCGGGGTCGTGCACGTCGGCTTCGCGCGCAACGGGCTGCTGGCCTACATCGCAGGCGCTCCGCGATCCCGGCAGTCCCGCCTGGTCTGGCGAAGCCGTGACGGCGGATCCGAGTTCCTCCCCGCCCCCGTTGCCGGTTACCTCAATCCGAGAATCTCTCCCGACCGGACCCAAATCGCCGTACAGGTGGAGGGCGCGACGACCTTCGACATCTCGATCTACCACATCCGGCGGGAGACGCTCACCCGTCTGACCTTCGAGGGAGACAACACCGTTCCGGCCTGGTCACCCGACGGCCGGCGGATCGCCTTCGCCTCGGTGCGCAACAACGCCCTCATGAGCGCCTACATGAAAGCGGTGGACGGCAGTGGGCAGGCCGAGATGGTTTACTATCCGGAACGGATCGAGAATTCCGGGTCGGTGGTTCCGTTCGGTTGGACACCCGACGGCAAGTCGCTGATCATGGAGTTCACCAACGAGAACGCGAACAACCTCGCAACCTTCTCGGAGGATAGCGGGGAGGCCAAGGTCATACTGGAAACGCCTGCAGCGGAGGGGAGCCCGGCGCTTTCTCCGAACGGGCGCTGGCTAGCCTACACGTCCGACGAGGCCGGCGAATTCCAGATCTTCGTCCGGGCCTACCTGGGGCCCGGCGGCAAGTGGCAAATCTCGACCTCGGGCGGCTTGGTACCGAAATGGTCGCCCGACGGCAAGGAGTTGTTCTACCGCTTGCAGAACAAGCTGTACTCTGTGGTCATCGACGACAGCTCCGGCAGCTTCAGGGCCGGCCGGCCGGAAGTCGTGTTCGACGATCTTTCCACCGTTTCGGCCAACTATGACTACGATGTGTTCAATTCGAACCGCTTCCTGATGGTCGAAAACGCCGGCGACGACCCCGCTCCCGCGGGCGTTACCGTGGTGGTCAACTGGCTGGATGAGCTGGCGCGGCGGGTTCCGGACTGAGCGGCGATCGAGTTACCTCGGCACCTCTCCCCACCCACGTCCTTGAAGTCCTGTCCCCGTCCAGGCGACTTTATACCTAGGGCAGGACTTTTTGTATCCCATTGAATTTGAGGGAGTTCATATGGTCGGGGCGAGTCGATCCAGAATCATTCTGACTTCAATACTTGACTTTTTATCAATTCTTGACTTATAATTAAGCCATGAGGGAGCCGCTTTCGGTCCAAGAGGTTAAAAAACTCATCACAAGAATTTTAGTAATGGGGAGCGTAGTATTCTCAAGGCACGCCTTAGAGGAAATGGCAAAGGATAACTTGACCGCTATCGATTGCACTAATGTTTTACGGGGCGGAGTTGCAGAACCAGGTGAATTCGAGAATGGATCTTGGCGATATCGATTAAGGACTAATCAAATTTTTGTCGTGATTGCATTTAGATCCGAAGGAAAACTCGTCATTGTAACAGCCTGGAGGACAAAAAGATGAATTGTTTGCAGTGTGCTGGAAAAATGAAAACTCAAAAGGAAAACTATTCTTATCGAGAATGTGGACTTTCTGGCATTACTTTAATTGGAGTTGCAGTTAGCCGGTGCAAGGAATGTGGAGAGTTTGAGGTTGCCATTCCAAAGATTGAAGAATTGCACCGCATAATTGCGTTATCTGTTATCAGAAAACCCGCACGACTTTCTCCAAAGGAAATACGGTTTCTCCGGACATACCTTGGATGGTCAGGTGTGGATTTTGCAGATTACATGGGAGTAAAACCTGAAAC
>JAPUJX010000549.1 GCA_027295975.1 Gammaproteobacteria bacterium | reverse complement strand
GAGCAACCGTCCGGTGATCTCGTTCAACCGACAGTAGAACAGATCCTCGATCGCACCCGGCTCGCCATGAACGACATCACCTCGTACCGGGTGCGGGGCGCAACCCTGGACCGCGACTCCACATCGTCGGTATTCAGCGTTCCACTTCGAAACTTTTCAGAATTTCAGTCGTACGACCGATACAGGTGGGAGATCGATTCCTCCGCGCACGAACACGGCTACTTGACGGAATATCTCGTCATCGGTACGCAAAACTTCACTCGAAGCGACCGAGAGGGTCCGCTTGAATGGCGGGAAAGTGAACGCATCTACGACCGCGGCGAATGGCAATCGCCCTTTGACACAATCCTGTCTACTCTCGACAACCGCGACCAGAAATCCACTACCACCAACGGAATGCACTTGGTCTCCGACAACGAAGTGACCGACGACGGAGTACGGGTCTACCACCTGGAAATTATCGCGAACTTCAAACATTCCTGGGGCTCGGACATCACGTCAGAAACACGCACGACCACGTTACTGATCGACAGGGACACATACAAGCTTGTCGCAAGGACCGTCCACAAGCACTACCAACATGCCTCACCTGAAAGTCTGAATGGCGAGTCGTCAACAAGTCCGGACTGGTGGCAGATGCTCTACACAGAGCGCTACTACGACTACGACGAACCAATCATCGTCGAAGCTCCAGACGACTACATTCCCTGGCACGGTACCGCCGCCGTGACAGCGCGGTGATCACCTCAAAACATAACGCCGGATCTTCAGGCTTCATACGCCGAATTGCCAGAAGCGCCCAGGCATTTCGGACTTCTTGTGCAAACCTTTGCCAGCGCGCCTTCTTACAACCGCGTTGGATTGGGTCATTCATTTAACGTTTCCTATTCCTGTGTCCGGCTACTGTTCCGTCTCGTCTGCTTGAGTTCCGACCCGCACGGGATTAGAAGTCGTCAAAAAAGTTGTGTTGAATCTATCTTCAACAACTTTGAACATCTCATCGATCTCCATGCCTTGCGATCGCATCGCCTGCATTTCTTCGAAGGCGTGTTCAAACCCTGCTGGTAAAACCATTACGAGCATCTTGACAGGGTCTTCACCCAAGGTTTTGAAAGAATGCACCTGTCCTCGGGGGATCAATGCAAATCCACCTTCGCTCAAGATCGTAATGTCGTCGCCCAGACGAAATTCCACCGAACCGTTGAGCACGTAAAACGTTTCGATGTCTGTATGGTGTATGTGGGGTCCAGGGCCGCCTTTGATCTCTGCCTCCCACATGGCGAATTCGCCTTCGACATCCTCCCCGCTGACCTTGATGGTTTGGATCATGTTCGGTAGATCAGGCCGCGCCCCCTCGCCTGATTGAAGTACGATTATTTCTGCGTGTCCCGCCACTTGATCGCTCCTCGTCTCTTCGCTGTTTTACTTTTCACTCTGTTCTGTTCCAGCTATCTGAGCCAGGTAATCGACCCCATTTGTAGTAAGCGTCACTCTCAGCGATGCGAGTCCCGTGCCTTCCTGCCCAGAGAAGGATCGAGTTGAACTGGAGGTGGAAAAACCTCACGCCATCTTACCGCCACCAACAACACATCCGCCCCTCAATTCCTGTGGTAACGTCTGGGCGCGATCACCCCTGTACACGTTTGGCGGTATATACCCGCCCGGCAAAGCTAAAGGCTGAAAATGGCAAATCTGCGCTTTGGCGCCTTCCTTGCACCACATCATCCGATCGGTGAGCACCCTGTGCTGCAACTTCAGAGCGATCTGGAGTTTGTCGAGCACCTGGAAAAACTCGGCTACCACGAATTCTGGTGCGGCGAACACCACTCGACCGGATGGGAAGTCATCGCGTCACCCGAGCTCTTCCTCGCGGCTGCCGCCGAGCGCACGAATCGCATCATGCTCGGCACAGGCGTGATTTCGTTGCCTTACCACCACCCGTTCATGGTCGCCCAGCGCATGGTTCAACTCGACCACCAGTCCCACGGTCTGGTAATTTTCGGCTCTGGTCCGGGCGCACTTCCTTCCGACGCCCACACCCTGGGACTCGATCCCGTGTTGCTCCGAGATCGACAGGATGAAGCGATGGGTGTCATCAGGCGACTGTTCGCGGGAGAAGAACGATTCAGCTACGAGTCCGACTGGTTTTCTCTGAACGACGCCAAACTGCACATCCGACCACTCCAGGAAAATATGGAGTTCGCTGTTGCTTCGATGGTCAGCCCTTCCGGGATGACACTGGCCGGAAAACACGAAGCGGGCGTGCTGTCGATTGGATCGATGACCAACGCTGGAATCCGCGCATTGCCTATGCAGTGGAGCTTCGCCGAAGAATCTGCGGCAAAACACGGCACCACCGTCGATCGGAAAAACTGGCGAATCGTCATCAGCTGGCACATTGCTGAAACGCGCGAGAAGGCGCGAGAACAGGCGCGCGACGGCCTGATGCTCCATAACAACGAATACACCGTCGGGACGCTGGCTGGTGGCGAAGGCACGATCTACAAAACACCGGACGAAGCGGTGGACAACGTCGCATTTGCCGATGAAAGCACCGCCGTAATTGGAACACCCGACGACCTGGTCGCAAGAATCCGCGAACTATCGGAACTTACGGGAGGGTTCGGGACCGTTATCGGATTCGTCCACGATTGGGCCAACCGGGAAGACACACTCAGGAGCTGGGACCAGGTGGCACGCTACGTAATCCCCGAAGTAAACGGCATGCTCGACGACATGCGAGAGTCGAACAAATTCGTCATCGAAAATCGAACTGCGTGGAAACGTGCAGGCGAGGCCATCGCAACCAAAATCCGCGAAAACGAACGTGCGCTTGCCGCAGCTGAGGAAGATGAAGAACGCGGTCGGCCAGTATTAGGGAGCGGAGCACGCATCAATCCCGGAGTTTCCAACACCCAGAAAGAGGGCTGAAAATGCGGACTCGGCCCGAAGACGGCAATATCCGCATCCCTCAACAGTGCGAAATAGTGTTGGACGATTGAATCTGGGGGTCGTTCATTATTCCATCCAATCTCCTGGCTGAGATCGCACGAACGGCCCTCTCTTGAAGCCAGGTTTTAGGTTGGGAGAGGAAGATGAGCCAGGCATATGTTTGGACTGGTGTTCTGCGCGTATTCGAGCCAAACACCATCCATTAATTGGCATCGAGACGCTACTTCTGCAGCACTCAGGTTTTGTGTTAGTGACGCGGAATCAAACGCCCCTGAGCCGGTTGGCGAATATTCCACTGATCTCATCCCTACCGCCTGCGAACATCTGTGCGCTGATGATCTCGTCACAGGCGCCTGCAGGCTTGAACTGCTCTTCGTGGGTGACCCACCAACAAAATGAACCGACTACAACAGAACCATCTAAATCAATCAATATGAGGTGCGAAAAATGACTCGAAGACTCGAAGGAAAAGTTGCAATTATCACTGGAGCGAGCTCTGGAATCGGCAAATCAACCGCCTTCCAATTCGCACGTGAAGGAGCAAA
>JAPUJX010000548.1 GCA_027295975.1 Gammaproteobacteria bacterium | reverse complement strand
TATCACCGTTTCGAACAGGCGTACCAACCAGCCTTCCCCAAGTTCCTTCTCAACCAGAGCACTGCTGATCAACGCAACACCCTCCGTACCGCCCGCGACCGCGCGCAACATCACGAGGGAGTCGGTGAAGCTGTGAACAAGATTCATACGCGTTCCTGAACAACCTGCCGCACGCAACCAGCGGGACCATTCCGTGGGATCACCCGGATCGTGGAGCAGTGGAACCGTCTCGATGATCCTTTCGCCCCGACTGAGATCGAGGGTTCTTGCGTACTCGACGGTCGCGACCGGGAAAAGCACGTCGCGAAACAGGAATTCGCCGACCAGCCCCTTCCAGCGGCCCGGGCCACGGCGGATGGCGCAGTCGAGATTTCGTTCCGCGAGATCCACCGGGGTCAGCGAGGTTTCGATGCGTAACTGCACTTCCGGGTGCTGAGCTTGAAAGCTCGACAGACGAGGCATGAGCCACTGAGCGGCAAAAGAGTTGAGGGTAGCGACGGATAGGTGCATACCTGCGGGTTCCGCACGGATCGCGGCGGTTGCCTCCTGTAGCGACTCGATGCCATCCGCAATCCAGGCGTAATAGCGGCTGCCTTTTTCGGTCAGCTTCAGTCCTCGAGGCGAACGTTCGAAGAGTTGGACGCCCAGATAGGTTTCGAGTTTGGCAACGTGCTGACTGACGGCACCCTGGGTAACGTGCAACTCCCGGGCGGCGGCAGTGAAGCTCGCGTGGTGGGCAGCGGCAGCAAAGGCTCTGATAGCATTGAGAGGAATATTGATAACTGACTTTTTCTAATGATAAGGCGAAGGTATGCTGACTTGATTTGAATCGAAAAGGAAGAAGAATAGGGATATTGAAGAATTAGTCACGTTCGCGAGATCATCAGTTATTCTAATGAGCATTATGGATATAGCCTCGAGCGATATGATGGACCGGAACGTCGAACATTCCTCCGGGAACTGCGATGTCCTTATCATTAACTTGCCGGAAGTGCTTTGTTTTGGATCGTGGAGATTTACCCCCGAAACAGGCGAACTGGACGACGGCGAACAGCATCATCGGCTCGAGCCGGTTGTCGCCAGCGTTCTCGCCGTGCTTCTGGATAATGCGGGTCGAGTGGTTTCCCGGGCCCACATTCTCGAGAGCGTGTGGAAAGATCGAGTTGTGGTGGACGAATCCGTGAGCCGGGCAATCTCCAGAATTCGCACCGTGCTCGGAGACAGGCAAAAGCCCCACCGGTATATAGAGACGCTGCCAAAACGCGGTTACCGGCTGGTATGGCCCTGCCCGTCGGACACGATGTGTCCCGAGTAGACTCGATCGTTCAGGCGCAGGCGTGAGCCGTGCATCATCCTGGTACCGGTGCTTGCGCCAGCAGGGTCCAGAACGCGTATCAACCCTCTGGAATCGATAAGGTAAAAGGGTAGCTGGTAATCCAGCACGGTAGCTGCATCTTCCGCGGAAAACAGGTTTCTGGCGAGGCCGCCGCGACCGTGGGTGTGCCAGAAGGCAGATAGTTTTGCGCCCGCGGCGAGGGACACGCTGAAGTTGATCTTATCGACGCCGCGGCAACCCTGGCCAAATGTCGCCCGGTAATCCCCGTGGTCCTCCTGCAGAACCGCTCCGAAGAATTCCACATCCTGGGAAACGGAGGTGTCGAGAAATCTTCCCCTCATCGCGCGAACGGCGCTAACCTCGTCCGGGAAAGATTCGTCCGTTATCCGGGTTCTCACCGGATCTCGGCAGGCTTCGGCAGCGAAGCTGACCGACAACAACACTGTCGTAACCAACAATCCAACAAACAACTTACTCTGGCTCACACCCACAAAAACAACCTGGAGAATGGCTTTTCGGGGATGGAAATAACTGATGAAACCGTTCGGAAAGATGTAACAATTCCTGCAGGAATTATTCGGGAATTCGCGGTCGGGTAAAAACCAGGCAGAATTTCTGTTATTGATGAATTGCCGGAACAAAACAACAAGAAACCGTTGCGGGTTTTTCCAATCCGCCACCTGAAGGGGATGAGCTTCCATGCGTCTGATACACGTTGTGTTATTTGTGCTGTTGCTGATTGCGGGTTTGATCGGATGGATACTGGTGTCACCCGAACCGCCGATGTCGACGGGTGGTCCGCACCCTGAAATCTCGGGGATGAGCGTTGGCGGTGACGGTCTTGCCCGGGTGGAGCGGATTTTCTGGTTGGGGTTTGTCCTGCAGGTGCTGTTTGTAATCCTCATCCACCTGCTCGTGGCACTGGGTGTGGCCTCACACAATCGCACCGCTGCTTTCTGGATGTCGCTGGCGGGCGCCGGGCTTGTTTCGTTATGGGTCTGCTGGAAGATATTCAGCAGTTATGCCCAGTTTCTCGAAACGGGAGAAACCGGCTACTTCCTGGGTTTTCCGATTGCCTCGGCATGGATGATGTTCGGCATCTGGCTGAGCGGTGCGCTGCTGGCGGTTATCTACGTAGTGGGATTTCGCCGATTCGTGTTTACCGTTGAGGACGAGGCGGCTTTTGAACTTCTCGAAGCACAGGCACGGCGAACTTCACGACCAACACCTCCACTCCCGCCAGAGCAGACAGCCTGATGGAAGCCTATCGGGTAGAAATCACCATCGGCTTCGTTGCGGTTTACATGTCGTTCTGCATCCTTGTTGGGGTCTGGGCAATGCGCCGTACCCGCAACAGCAGCGATTTTTTCGTTGCCGGTCGTGGGCTTGGCCCGGTTGTCGTTGCTCTAGCTGTTTTTTCCAGCACGCTGAGTGGATTCGGCTTCGTCGGCGGTCCGGGACTCGTCTATTCCGCGGGTATGAGTTCGATGTGGATGGTTGCTGTTTCTTCGATCGGTTATGCACTCGGTTTTTTCCTGATATCAAAACGCATCCGCATGATTGCCGGAGTCAGAAACTCGCTCTCCCTGCCGGATGTCGTGGCGGCCCGCTACGATAGTGAGTGGGCACGGGGTTTGACCGCGTTGACCATATTGCTGGGCGTAATGGGTTATCTCGCCACGCAGATTCTGGCAATGGCCCTGGTATTACAGTCGATCTTGAGTGCCACGACGTTTTTCGCGGATGTCAGCCTGGTGAGTTGCGTGGTGATGTCGCTGGGTGTGTTGATTTTCTACAGTGTTACCGGCGGAATCGTCGCTTCCGAGTACACGGACCACGTGCAGGGCACCAACATGATGCTTGCGGGGTTGCTGATTCTCATTACTGCTGCGTCGGTTTTCGACGGCGGGTTGTTACAGGTGTCGCAGACGATTCTCGCGGACGATGCAGAAGCCGCGATGCCTTTTGGCACCATGGGTATGGTGACCTGCATCGGGTGGGCATTCGTTTTTGGCCTGGGGTTATCGGGCCAGCCCCATCTGATTACCAAGATGATGATGAACAGAAAAATATCGGACAACCGGTTGATTTTCCCCCTCAGCCTGATCGGTTACGCTTTCGCGGCGCTGCTCTGGTTGAGTGTTGGCGTGGTGATGAGAGCGGCCGTTGTGGGGGGCGACATATCACCCCTCGATGCCTCCGATGCCGCGGCCCCCGTCTTTCTCGCTATCTTTGCTCACCCGATACTGGCAGGCGTGGTCTTCTCCGCGCTGTTTGCAGCGATAATGTCGACCTCGGATGCTTTTTTGAACATAGGTACCGCGGCGGTAGTTCACGATATACCGCGTATGTTGAGGGGGCACAGCCTGAATAACGAACTCTTCTGGGCGCGCGTCGTCACGGTGCTCATTACCCTGGTCGCAGCGAGCTTCGCGCTCTACTCCTACTACGAAAACGCGCGGTTGGTTGCTTTGTTGGGCGCATTTGGCTGGAGTACGTTTGCCGCCGCCATCGTGCCGTTGGTGGTGATCGGGCTGAATTGGAAACGAGCCACCGCACGGGCGGCGGTGACCGCCGTCGTGTCGAGCCTGCTGATCAACTTTGCCGTTGAGATCTTTTCCATGGAACTGCCTTACGGCGTCAGCGGCGGCTTTCTCGCGATCATTACTTCACTGTCGTTGTTCGTTCTGGTCTCCATGTTCGACCGGAGAAAACCCATGCTTGCAGCCGACATCGACAGGATCATGGATCTTTGATGTAGCGGTTCGATCAATCGTCGAAGCCGGTGTAAATCCCGTCGCACAGGTTCGGCTGTTCGTGGAGCGGAAATCTCTACTTTACCAAATCAAGTTTAATACTTGAACGAAACATCCAACTGCAGACGATTGTAGTCTTCTTCGAATCCGAGATTGCCGCCACGTTTGTTGATGAATAACGTGCCATTCAGGCTGATCTTGTCTGATACGTTGTAAGAGCCCGTTAGAATGTGCCCCAAACCGTCCGTCCCGCCGCCTATGAAATCCGAGTCGGTAACGATGCTGAGGACGGCATCCGCTTCGAGTTCCTGATAAGTGTAAGCGACTTGCCAGGGATGTGATCCATGCGTGAATTTCATCTTGGCGCCGATGGCATATCCGGTATCGAATCTGCCAGCCTCGAAGTTTTCCATATAGTCTGCGAATAGAGTCAACGGTCGATCTGCGATGTGAAAAGTCAATTCTGCAAATGCCTCGATGTTCTGGTATCCGAACCGGTAGTTGCCCATTGAATCGACGCTGTTTCCCCGGGGATTGCCGTCAAAAAGTACAGGGTTATCTTTGATGCCCACGTAGTGATAGTAGCCGACCCCCATGACGAGTTCCGCGTGGTCGCGAATTGCCGCACCCCAACTCAGTTGGCCGCCGAACAGGAAAGCGTCCTCGCCGTCGGACACTTCGTTGAGCCACAATCCGACGGCAGCAGCCGACAATGATCCGTTCCTGTAAGTCACGGCACCACCCTCGGGATTGAGATCCCCATCCCAGGCGAGCGAGTTACCACCCGCTCGGTGAAGTGGGTTCTTGAATTTGCCAGCGGTGAGGTCGAGGCCCTGAACGGGCGTTTTCCAATTCAAGTAAGCGAGGTCGAGCCGGACGCTCTTACTCGAAGAAGCGTTACCCAGAACCTGGTTGCCGGATACTGGATTGTTGCCGCCGGAAATGAGGCCAAAGCCGACTGTCACGGTGTCGCTGATGTCCGTTGTCAACGTCGTTCTGGCCCGGATGCGACCACGGCTCCGTGTCGATGAATTGCCAGCGTCGATCGAATCGTATTGGTAGCGCAAGTCTCCTGCTATTTTGACCCCCTCCGTCCAGCCGGGTGTGGCTTCTCGTCTCACCGCGGTAGACGTATAGGGTGCCGTGAGTGATGACTCTGCAATACGTGCTCGTCCTTCCAATTTATCTACGCGAGCGATCAGCGCTTGAACCTGTGCCTGCAGGGCCGCGATGACGGCCTCGTCGGTATCGGCCCGAACGGGCGCAAAAACGGCAAGGCACACCAGGGCGAGGGTGCCCGAGATTAACCAGTTTTTCATAAAATCTTCCACGGTTTCTTGTTTGGTGGGATCTTCAACAAATTTCATAATTCAAGTTGACCCATCGATTTTTTTCTACGTGCGTTGGTTTGTCTGTCGTCAATAGGTTCGGTACCGAATCAACCTTCGTGATTCTGCAACCAGCCGACGATGAGATCAGCCACATCGTTCCGGGCCGTATCCGGCGTTTCGAGATAATGATCGCCGGTAACCATCTCCAGGGTTTTATCTTCCGAAGCAAGCGCTTCGAAGATCGCTTTTGCGTCGCTCGGGAATACTCCAGTGTCGCTGGTGCTTTGTACCACCAGCGCCGGTACATCGATTCGGTTCAGATGCGGGGCACCACCGCAGAACGAATCGGTCAGGCTCCACATCGAAAGCCAGGTACGCAGGCTATTTGTGAGACCGATGCCCCTCGGCCCGAAGTTGGCCTTTTCAGGGTCACCCGCATAACACCACTTCTCCCGGCGTCTGGATGGGTCCATGGTCGCGTCCATCATTCGCAGATCGGCCCAGGTTCGGTATACGTTGAAGGCACGGTCGAACATGCCGAGGCTTTTCAGCCGGGAGAGTTCCGCGTGACACCAATCGGTGATGCGATTGTTGCGAAGCTTCTGTGCAGCGCGGTAACGCGCGATGAATTCCCCGGGGTAGGGAGGGCCGAACGTTTCGTCGTACATGTCGAGTTCGGGATCAATCGAAGTTGGATCCGTCTCAATGGTAACCGCAGGATCGAACCAGGCTGTCAGAACTTCGGGCCGCCCGAGGTGGGCGCACAGGGAGATGTAGAGATCGGCCGGTTGTATATCGTTCAGAGCCGTTGGCAACTTCAGACGTGGGGTTGCTTTCATTGTGACCCCCCGAGCCTGGGACTGGTAGGCGCCCATCAGGGAACCACCACCGGAGTTGCCGAGAATGACAATTTGCTCGACGTGCTTGCGTTCCCTGAGCCATCGCACCCCTTCGCCGATATCGACGAGCGCATGCTCCAACAGGAAGAAAGCCTCGTTGCCGCGAAAGCGCGTATTCCAGCCCAGAAAACCATAACCGCGAGCCGCCAGGTAAGGTCCCATGTAGTGTTCGCTGAAATCTACGTTGTAGTGGGTTGCGATCAACGCGGTTCTGGCGTTTTTACTGGCTGGCTCGTAGTAGAGTCCCTGACAGGGTTTGAAACCCACGCCATTACCTGCACTCGTGGGGGATGACGATGATACGAATGTGCGTTGCCAATCACCTGGCATGATTCGGCCTCCGTTGACAATCGAACAGGTTATTGATGCCTGTAAAAGGAGCGGCACCAGCGATAAGCTACCTATGATATTCCATGTGGGGGAACTACATGAGTTCATTGTCCGGAAAAATTGCCGTGGTGACCGGTGCAAGTCGAGGTATCGGCAAGGGTATAGCGTTGGCCCTCGGCGAGCAGGGATGTGAGGTGTACGTTACCGGGCGCACGACCGGAGAGAGTGAACGAACCATTGATACGACGGCAAAACTCGTTATCGAAGCCGGTGGCAGTGGGCATGCCATCCGTTGCGACCATGGAATCGACTCTGAGATCGAGGCGCTGTTCGCGCAGATTGGCGAGTCCGCGGGACGCATCGATATCCTCGTGAATAATGTTTACAAGATTCCGGATCCACCGGCCTGGGGTGGCGGTTTCTGGGATCATCCAATCCAGATCTGGGACGATCAGGTGGGCATCGGTTTGCGGGCGCATTACGTGGCAAGCTGGCATGCGGCGCCTCTGCTTTTTGCGGGTGGTCCGGGTGCGGTGGTGCTCAACGTTTCTTCCCCCGGGGGGCAGAGTTACCATTTCTCGTCATCGTACGGTGCGGGAAAGGCGGGCCTCGACCGGCTGACGGCCGACATGGCCATCGAACTGGAGCCGCGGGGAGTTGCCGCCATGGTGCTGTATCCGGGGTCCGTTGCCACGGAATTCATTCAGGATTTTGCCGAGGAACGGGGTACCGATCTTTCCCAGTCACAGACCCCGCTTTTTGTCGGCCGAACGGCTGCGGCGCTCCTGGCAGCAGAAGATCTGATGTCCCGCTCGGGCAAGATTCAATGGGTGGAGGATCTTGCCGAGGAGTTCGATATCTTCGATGAACACGGCAACCGGCCACCCGGTTACGCGCGACGCGGAGAATGACGTGGAGAATGAAACGTGACTGAGCTCAGGGAATTTCGCGACGAAACTCGGGCCTGGCTGTCGGAGAATTGCCCGCCGGGAGCCAGGGGTTCCGGGCAGATCCCATGGGGTAGCAGCAAGATCGAACTCGCGGGAGATGTGCGATTGTGGCTGGAAAGGATGGCCGAACGAGGCTGGACTGTTCCCACATGGCCCAGAAAATTCGGTGGTGCAGAGCTCAACAGAGACGAGTACCGGGTACTGATCGAAGAACTCAAGCGTATCGATGCGCGCACGCCGCTCACTGGCAGGGGTGTCAACTACATCGGTCCGACGCTGTTGGAGTTGGGCAGCGATGATCAGAAAGAACGCTGGTTGCCGGGTATTTCGCGAGGTGAAGGTGGCTGGGCGATGGGTTATTCCGAACCGGGAGCGGGATCGGATCTTGCGAGCCTCAGCACCCGCGCCGTTTTGGAGGGTGACAACTATGTGTTGAATGGGCGCAAAACCTGGACGTCCGATGCCATGGAGGCCGACTTCATCTTCGTGCTCGTACGCACGGACCCCGACCGGCCAAAACACGAAGGGATCAGCCTGGTTCTGGTGGACATGAACCAGCCCGGGGTACAGGTACGCCCGATTCGCCTCATCTCGGGCGCGTCACCCTTCAATGAGACCTTGTTCGAAAACGCCCTTGTCTCTGCAAATGATGTGATCGGCGGAGTAAACAACGGCTGGACGGTGGGTAAACGTTTGCTGCAGTTCGAACGTTCCACCCATGCGGGGATAAACATATCCGGGTCACAGGGTGGCCGGGTGGCGGCAAGCCGGATGCCCGAGATGATCAAACGTTACGCGGAGGTCAGGGCAGGGCGGCTCAGCGATTCCGATCTCAGGGTCAGGTTGATCCGTTACGAGTTGCAGGGTCATGCGCAACGGCTGACCCAGAAGCGCGTTATCGAGGAGATGGACGCCCGTGCGCCGGGGTATGCATCATCGGCAATAAAATTGAGCGGTGCGCTGCACACCCAGGAAGGCCACGAATTGTTGTTGTCCGCCATGGGGGTCGCTGGCGTTGGCTGGGATGGTCCCGGATTCGACAGCGAGGAAACCGAAACAACGCGCAACTGGTTACGTCAGAAGGCGTTGACGATCGCCGGCGGCACCAAGGAAGTGCAGATGAACATCATCGCCAAGCGGGTACTGGGGCTGCCCGATTGACATATCTGGGATTCGGGGGCGTATCGCATATAATCTATTAAGTAGTCTTTATGTTCTACTAAATAGAATTGATCTATTTAGTAGTATATATGTACTACTTAGTGAACTATAATTTCCCCCATGATGGAATCGGTTTTTGGCAGTGTGGCCGCTCAATGTGTGTTGCTTTACCTGCAGAATTATTCCGAGGGTTATGCCCGCGGTATCGCCGCGACCTTTGATATGTCTGCCAGCCAGGTATTCAAGCAGTTACGCAAGTTCGAAAAGGGGGGTCTGCTGGTCAGTCGAGCGATCGGAAAAACCAGGGTATATTCGTGGAACGAGCAAAACCTTCTGGTAGCCGATTTGCGTTCGTTGCTCAAATCACTACTTGAAGCTCTCCCGGAATCGGAGGTCAATCGCTACTATCGACAGTGAGGCCAAACCGTTCCTGCAATTTTTGCCGCTTGTCGCGCCGACCATTTTTGGGCCATCGCGTACCGTTGCGGGTTTATCGCGCACCCAGGCGAATGAATTCGGCACCCTTTTCCGCGATCATCACCGTGGGTGCATTGGTGTTGCCGGACGTGATGCGCGGCATGATGGATGCATCGATTACCCGCAGTCCCTCCATGCCGTGCACGGCAAGGCGGTCATTCACCACGGCCATGGGATCGTTGCCCATTTTACACGTCCCCACGGGGTGAAAGATCGTGGTACCGAGATCCCCGGCGGCGCGCGCCAGATCTTCGTCGCTATCGAGGTCCACTCCGGGTTTCCACTCCCGAGGGCGGTATTTCGCGAGGGCGTCCGCCGCCATGATCCGCCGGGTAAACCTGATTCCAAGAATGGCAACCGCACGGTCTTCTTCGCTGGCGAGATAGTTCAGCTTGATGGTGGGATATGTCTCTGGATTCGCGCTGTTGATGCGTACATGGCCGCGGCTGCTGGGTTGGAGGTTACACACGGAAGGGGTAATGGCGTTGAAGCTGTGTAGTGGATCACCAAACTTGTCGAGGGACAGCGGCTGCACGTGCCACTCGATGTTTGCGGATGGCAAAGACGGGTCGGTCTTCGCAAACGCGCCGAGTTGCGAAGGTGGCATCGTCAGCGGACCGGTCTTGTACAACAGATACTCTATTCCCATCACCATCCTGCCGATAAGCGAGTTTGCCCGTTGATTGAGGGTTACGGTGTTCTCGACCTTGTAGACGCTGCGTACCTGCAGATGGTCGTGCAGATTCTCGCCTACCCCGGGCAACTCGTGGTTGACCTCGATGCCGTGACTCTGCAACAGGGCGCCGGGCCCCACGCCGGACAACTGGAGAATCTGTGGTGAACCGATGGAACCCGCCGCAAGCACGACTTCCCGGTTGGCCTGGAAGATCTCGACAGCCTGGCCGTCGATATTTACCTCGACTCCCGTCGCACGCCTGTGTTCAATCTCGATCCGCCGCACCTGGGCGTTGGTGAGTATTTTCAGGTTCGGCCGCGACCTTATCGGTTCCAGGAAAGCGTTGCTTGCGCTGCAGCGGACGCCGTTGTGTTGGTTCATTTGAAAGTAGGCATTACCGAAATTGTCGC
>JAPUJX010000547.1 GCA_027295975.1 Gammaproteobacteria bacterium | reverse complement strand
AAAGTCTACCTGACTTTGCGACCTGCCCCGGTGGATACCGGCATTGTTTTCATCAGAACCGATCTGGATGAGTTGGTGTCGTTGCGGGCCCATGCCGAAAATGTGGGCGACACCACCTTGGCCACTTCATTGACCAACGGCAAGGTGGAGATATCCACGGTCGAGCACCTGATGAGTGCGTTTGCCGGTTTGGGTATCGACAATGCTTACGTCGATGTCAGTGCACCTGAACTCCCCATCATGGATGGGAGTGCTGCGCCTTTCGTTTTCCTTTTACAGTCAGCGGGCGCCGAAGAACAGCCTGCTCCGAAAAAATTTGTGCGCATCAACCGCACGGTTAGCTACAGTAAGGGTGATGTCAGCGTCGAGTTGCGCCCCTACGACGGATTTCGGGTCGAGTACACGCTGCTTTATGACCATCCCGTTTTCCGTAAGCACAAGAAATCGGCCTGCGTGGAATTCTCCACCATGTCGTTCGTCAAGGAGGTCAGCAGGGCACGTACGTTTGGTTTCCTGGCCGACTACGAAAAGTTGCGATCGATGAATCTGGCAAGGGGCGGAAGCCTGGACAATGCGGTTGTCGTGGACGACTACCGCATTCTGAACGACGAAGGTTTGCGTCTTGAAGACGAGTTTGTAAAACACAAGATCCTTGACGCAATTGGAGACCTCTATCTGCTGGGTCACAGCATGATCGGAGCGTTTTCGGGGTACAAATCCGGTCATGCGAGCAACAATGCCCTGCTGCGCAAATTGCTTGCCGATAAAAATGCCTTCGAGATCGTGACGTTCGAGAATGCCGAAGACGCCCCCATCACGTTCTCACAGCCTGTACTCGCGGGTTGACGCGTTACCAACCGCGCCCTCCGGGCGTTCTTGTTCATTCCCGAATCGGCATCCCGACTACGCTTCGTTCGAAGCTTGTTGTCAAGTTTTATGGCGAACAGAGCACTGGTTCTCGTTATGACCGTCTGATCTGATCTCCAGGTCTCAGAATTGATCACCCCGCGAGGGATAATTGCGGCCGCGGGTTGTGATATTCGTCGTTAGCGGTGCGACTTCTCATCCTCGAAAAGAACTTGCCGCCACACGGATGACGATCTCATCAGCAGTCCGGAAATCGCTGAGGGTACGAAGTTTGGTCAAGAGTTCGGGTGCGAGGAATCGTAACCGGGTTGCACTGGCAGCGTTGTTGCAAAGCACGTGGATGCGGTGTTTGCGAACGTTCGTTACCCGACAGTCCCGGCACACTGGTTCGGGTAGCAGCGCTTGAAGCTCGGAAGTCCAGGTTTCTTGATTGGCTGCGTTGCGTAAGAGGCGTTGTAGAGGAGAAAATCGCTTGTGGCGTTCGCTCAAAAGATCATTTATCTTGAGTTTGGACACTTGAATAGCCTGTTGATCCAGTTGCCTCATGGGCGGTTGTGCACCGGATGATAGCCACTGGGTCATAAAAAAGAACTAGAACATGAAGATCATCCTGCTCAGGGAAAAAGGCCGTTCTCACTCGATCCGCATTCTGCGGCGGACTTTGATCGTGAGCATGTTGTGCCTTTCCCTGTTGGCAACGGTAGCTGGAGTATTCGTTTTCCATGGTTTGACGCGGGAGGTCGTGGACGAAGCGGTTGTTGCCGGTTGGCAGGAGCGCCTTGCCCGGCAGCAGGCGGAAGTGGAGCGCATACGTGATCTCTCGGCTGCCGAAAGCGAAGCCGTGGGCAGGCAACTCGCTCAGATGCAGGCACGTTTACTCAGGATGGAAGCCCTGGGAGCCCGGGTCACGGAAGTCGCCGACCTCGAGGAAGGTGAGTTTTCGTTTGCCCGGCCCGCGGCCCAGGGAGGTCCAACATCCCGCACCGAAGACGCGGTTCCGTGGCCCAGTCTGCTCGCTAGTCTCGATGAGCTGTCCAGTGGCTTGAAGTACCGCGAAAATGAGCTCGAGGTTCTCGAATCGTTGCTTCGTGACCGTGAGTACCGAAAGGCGGTTGCGGTTGCTGGACGACCGATAACCTGGGGTTGGATGTCGTCCCCCTATGGCCGGCGGGTTGATCCGATCAGCGGCAAGAGTGCGTGGCATGCGGGTGTCGATTTTGCCGGCCGCGATGGATCCGATGTGATTGCCGTTGCGAGCGGGGTGGTGACCTATGCAGCCAAACGCTCGGGATACGGAAAGATGGTGGAAATCAATCATGGCGATGGTTACGTCACCCGTTATGGACATCATACGGAGGTTCTTGTAAGCGCCGGTGACATCGTCAAGAAAGGTCAGGTGATCGGCACGATGGGTTCTTCCGGCAGGTCCACTGGCCCCCACGTTCACTTCGAGGTGCTGAAAAATGGCCGGCACGTCGACCCCGCGAGATACGTTGCCCGGCGCTGATCCGACCCGTTCCTCGCTCGTTCTCGGCTAACCTCCCTCCAGGCCCTAAGCGGTCCCGGTAGAACATCGAGCATGCGGGAATTACTCGAGATTCCTCGCGTAGCGGTGACCGCGCTCCTACCCAAGCGCCAATCGCGCGCTCCTACCGAAGCGCCAATCGGGGTAAGATGCGCGCTTTTCAAACCGGCAAGTGCCCCAATTGTCGTACATCGGGACTGGTGTCGGTTGGCGGGTGAGGCATGCACCGGCAAAATTTGCCAGGAAAGCAATTTCTGCACAGGAACTAGATACGCATGGTCGGCAAACTTCTTCGCAAGATTTTCGGTACCAAAAACGGTCGCGAATTGAAACGCCTGGGTAAGGTCGTGGTCAAGGTCAACAAGTTCGAGTCCGAGTATCAGGCATTGTCGGACGATGCCTTGAAGGCCGTTACCTCGGATTTCAAACAGCGTTTGACCGACGGCGAAACCATCGATGATTTACTCCCGGAGGCGTTTGCGGCGGCGCGGGAAGCTGCCAGACGCAGCAAGGGGATGCGTCCCTTCGATGTGCAGATCATCGGCGCCATCGTGCTGCACGAAGGACGTATTGCCGAGATGAGAACGGGAGAAGGTAAAACGTTGGTAGCCACGTTACCCGCCTATCTCAATGCATTGTCCGGTCGCGGAGTGCATATCGTGACGGTCAACGACTACCTGGCACGTCGTGACTCTCAGTGGATGGGTCCCATATACGAAGCGTTGGGGCTGACGGTGGGGGTCGTGCAATCCGGTCAGGATTCAATCGAAAAGCGTGCCGCCTATAGATCGGACATCACTTACGGAACCAACAACGAGTTCGGTTTCGACTATCTGCGCGACAACATGGCTTTCACCCTCGAAGATAAATTCCAACGGGATTTGAGCTACGCCATCGTCGACGAAGTTGATTCCATCCTCGTCGACGAGGCTCGAACGCCTTTGATCATCTCCGGCCCGTCCGAGGAAAACACCGAACTGTACAAAAAAATCGATCAACTCGCGCCGCGCCTGAAGCAGCAGCCTTTTAAGGAGAAAAGCGATCAGGAAGTGGAGGTTGAAGGCGACTTCGTGGTGGATGAGAAGAACCGCCAGGTCGAACTTACCGAGAACGGTCACCAGATAATCGAGGACGAACTCGTGCGGCTCGGTATGCTCGAACAAGGAGATAGTTTATATGCGGCCGGGAATCTCAATTTGTTGCACCACGTTCATGCTGCGCTGAAAGCGCATGCTCTGTTCAAACGAGACGTCGACTACATGGTGACCAACGGCGAAGTCGTAATCGTGGACGAACATACCGGTCGTGCGATGCCGGGACGGCGATGGTCGGATGGCATACACCAGGCGATCGAAGCCAAAGAACGTCTGAACATCCAGAATGAAACACAAACGCTCGCATCGACCACATTCCAGAATTACTTCAGGCTCTATGACAAGTTGGCAGGCATGACGGGCACCGCCGACACCGAAGCGTTCGAATTCCGTCAGGTCTACAACCTGGACGTCGTGGTGATTCCAACCCACGAGCCGATGGTCCGTGAAGACAACAACGACCTCCTGTATCTCACCATCGGCGAAAAGTACGATGCGATCGTGGACGACATCAATGGGTGCATCGAGAAGGGCCAGCCGGTGTTGGTTGGGACGGCCTCAATCGAATCTTCCGAGTTGCTCTCAAAGGAACTGAACAGGCGCAAAATCCAGCACAGCGTGCTGAACGCCAAGCAACATGAACGCGAAGCGGACATTATTGCCCAGGCCGGCCAACCCGGAACGGTGACGTTGGCGACCAACATGGCGGGCCGGGGCACGGACATCGTGCTTGGCGGGAACTGGGAAGCGGAAATAGAATCCCTGGGCAACCCCAACGAAGCGGCTGTCTCACAGGTAAAAAGCGCCTGGCAGGATAGGCACAATTCGGTTGTCGACGCGGGTGGACTACATATCATCGGTACGGAACGCCACGAGTCGCGACGCATAGACAACCAACTGCGCGGTCGCTCGGGAAGACAGGGCGACCCGGGTTCCAGCCGTTTTTATCTGTCCATGGAAGACAACCTCATGCGGATCTTCGCGTCCGACCGGGTCCGCGGAATCATGCAATCGATTGGCCTGGAAGACGGCGAGACAATCGAACACCGCGTGGTCAACAATGCGATCGAGAAGGCGCAGCGCAAAGTCGAAGGGCACAACTTCGACATTAGGAAGAACCTGCT
>JAPUJX010000546.1 GCA_027295975.1 Gammaproteobacteria bacterium | reverse complement strand
TGTTCCATCGCATTGGGCACGGACTCCAGGCGCAGTCGTCGATTCAACAGAGAATTCGGATGGTTGGTGCAATCCCCGGCGGCGAAAACGTTTGCGGCGGAGGTGGCGCAGTGATCGTCGACCACGATGCCATTGTCGCATTCGATACCGGCGGCTTGGGCAAGTTCGACGTTGGGAAGGATGCCGATACCGACCACAACGAGATCGGCGGGGAACTCTTTCTCGTCATCTTCCTTTCCACAGAGCACGGCCTGAACCCTGCCGTCACCGGAAAAGCCGCTGACCGCCGTCGAGGTGTGCAGATGAACGCCGCGACCCGAGTGCAACTCGTGATAGAAGGCCGACATCTCGGGCGTTGTGACACGCTGCAGAATGCGCTCTTCCATTTCCAGCACGTGCACCTCGAGTTGCTGACCGATTCCCACCGAAGCCACCTCCAGCCCGATATAGCCACCCCCGACGATTACCATCTTTTTGTCCGGGGCCATACCGGCCCGGATCGCGTCGACGTCCGAGATCGTACGCAGGTAGTGAATCCCCGGGAGATCGCTCCCCGGGATGTTCAGCCGTCGCGGCCGACTCCCGGTTGCAATCAGCAATTTCCCGTAGGCGATTGTCTCTCGGCCATTTGTGGTCACCGTCTGGGCCACGGTGTCGATCTGCTCGACCCGCACACCCGTTTTTACCGTGATGTTTTTGGCGGCGTAGAACTTCTCGGGCCTCAGGTAGACACGCTCGATACCCTGTTCGCCGGAAAGATACTGTTTCGACAGAGGTGGGCGCTGGTATGGAACATGCGGCTCATCCCCGAGCATGACGATTTCGCCCTCGTATCCTTCCTGGCGCAGACTGGCCGCCGCCTGCCCCGCCGCATGCCCGGCCCCCACAATGACAATCGCCGACATCTCCCGAACTCCACAAAAAACCCGCCGACTATTCTATGCACGAAACTCCACCGAAGTCCCATCGATGACGGTGCAGGACCCCGTGCTAACATTGAGAAGTAAAGTTGAGGACTCGAATGGATTACCTGACGCTGAGCGAAGTCGCGAAACGCGCCAGACAGAATCTCAGCAAGAACGTCTGGGACTACCTGGTCGGCGGAGCCGATACCGAAACGTCAATCAGACGAAACCGTTATGGGGTCGACTCCTGGGCGTTTCGACCGCGTATTCTCAACGACGTCAGTTCGGTGCTTGCCCGCTCGGAACTTCTCGGCGTGCCTCTTCGAATTCCCGTCATGCTGCCGCCAATCGGCTCTATTCAGGTGTTTGAGTCAGGGGGTGCTGCTTCCGTGGCGAAAGCGGCAAAAGAATTTGGCGTGCTGCAGATTCTCAGTTCGGTGTGCACACCCGATTTCGAAACCCTGGCGGCCGAAGTTCCCGGTCCGCGCATCTATCAGCTTTATCTACTGGGTGATCAGGCCTGGATGGACGATATCATTGCCCGTTGCATCGAGGCGGGTTACACCGCGTTTTGTCTGACCGTGGATACCCAGACCTACTCGCGTCGCGAACGGGACATCATGAAACGTTATGTACCGGGCTCGGGTCGGCAGGTGGGCGTTGCCGACTTCGGCCATCAGGCCACCATGAGCTGGAAAACGGTGGAGCACATCAAAAACAAGTTCGATATCCCGCTAATGATCAAAGGCGTGGCACTGGCCGAGGATGCTGAACGTTGCGTGGACAGCGGAGTGGATGTGGTCTACGTCTCCAATCATGGGGGCCGCCAGCTCGATCACACCCGTGCCTGTATCGATGTGTTGCCGGAAGTGGTTTCAGCGGTGGATGGTCGCGTGCCCGTCGTGGTTGATGGGGGCTTCATGCGCGGCGCGGATGTGGTGAAGGGTTTGTGCCTGGGTGCAACCGCGGTGGGTATGGGCCGTTTCGAGGCGCTGGCTATGGCTGCGGGAGGCGAACCCGTTGTGTTCCGGGCCCTCGAAATCCTCGAACACGAGGTGCTCACCACCATGGCGTTGATGGGCATCAGCGATATCGAGGATCTCCATCCGGGATTGTTGGAAAAAGTAACGCCCGTTGCGACGGCGCACGTTTTGAGCGCGTTTCCCTTGTTGGAGGAAGGGTATTAACAACCGCAAAGACAATATTCCGGTGGCCATTATTTCGCTGCCGCCGCCGCGGGGGCAGACCGGCGGGCAGCGGTGTGGCTGCCCCTGAAGCGATACAGTGCCGATGACACAAGGGCAACACAGGGTCGCGCTGACTTTCGACTTCGATACCGTCACAAGCTGGCTTGCTAACAGACAGACCAGCCCGACCCCGATCTCGAGGGGGGAATTCGGGGTCGTGGGCGCGCAACGACTGCTGGCGCTGCTGGCGCGTTTCGACATTCCCACTACGTGGTTCATTCCGGGGCTCACCATCGATCTCTATCCGGAAGCATGTCGCGCCATAAATGGGGCTGGCCACGAGATCGCCCACCACGGTTACGAACATGTTGCGCCGGGTGGCTTGTCGAGAACCGAGGAAGCCGGTCAACTCGAGCGCGGGAACGAAGCCATTCATCGTGTTTGCGGCCGAAATGCCAGAGGATACCGTTCGCCAGCCTGGGACCTGAGTCCGCACTCGGTGGAACTTCTGCTCGAGCATGGCTTCGTGTACGACAGCAGCATGATGGGGCACGACTACTTGCCGTATCGAGCGCGGAGCGGGGACATCGTTGATGCCGAGAAAGGGATTTCCTTCGGAGCGGAGACCGCCCTCGTCGAGTTGCCGATCAGCTGGTCGCTTGACGATTTCCCGCATTTCGAATGGGTGCGTGGCGGCGGCTTGCAGAACGCCGGCGGGGTTTACGAAAACTGGCTCGACGATTTTCTGTACATGCAGGAAAACCTGGAAGACGGGGTGCTGACGTACACCTGCCACCCCTCGATAATCGGCCGTGGGCATCGAATGAAGATGTTGCAACGGTTGATCGAGCGATTGTTGGAACTCGGCGCGAAGTTTGTCACTGCGGAGACCGCGGTTGCCGAGATCGTCGCGGTTCGAATTTGAGCCGGGTGGCTTGAACGACAGCTCAGAGCAGCGTCGATCTGTCCTTGTGATCGGACCATTTCAGACTGTCTGTCGGCGATCTCCATCACCCGCATACTGCCTCTAACGAAGCAGACGCCGCTCCAACAACGTTTCGATGCTTCTACGCCCGTCGATAATCAGGTGGACATAAACGATTCTGGACCAACTTCTGTCACTGTGTAATGAGCTAGAGCAACACCCCGCCAGGGGTAAGAAACCGTGCCGCTTGCGTTCCCTGCCAGGGTCTTGGAATATGACCGCCGTTCAGCGCCACGGTC
>JAPUJX010000545.1 GCA_027295975.1 Gammaproteobacteria bacterium | reverse complement strand
CAGACCGCGACCGGAAAACAAACCCCGGGAACCGACGGAATCCTGGCGAACGTGGCACCGGAAGAACTGGTAACTCGAGTTATCGCGGCTCAGAACGTGGCATCCTCGGAACTGGTGAAAATCCTCCGCCCGCTGATTCCTCAGTACGGGCACATCGCTCCGGTGGAGAAGCCGAACGTGGTGATCATCAGCGATCACGCGGACAACATCATCAGGCTGATGAGAATCATCGATCAGATTGATATCGCAGACGAAGAAGATATCGTCGTCGTCCCCATGAAGGAAGCCTGGGTAGGTACCATGGTGGCATTGCTGGAGAAGGTGGCTCCCGATCAGATCGGCCGCAATTCAACCGGTCCGCAGCGCATTGTCGTCATCGCCAACGAACGCAACAACTCACTGGTGCTTCGCGGCAAGGCGAAACCCATTGCTGAAATGCTCAAGCTCATCGACAAGCTGGATCAGCCGGCCACCACCGTCGGCGCAACCCAGGTCATCAATCTCAAACACGCCGACGCCATCAAGGTCGCCGAGATACTCAACGGACTCATGAGCGACCGGCCCGGTAGCGAAGATACCGCGGCCAGTTCCACCAGCATTCAGGCAGACGAATCGTTGAATGCCATCGTGGTAAGATCCGACCCCGGTACGATGAACGAGATACTCGGCATCCTCGACCTCCTGGACGTGCGCCGCACCCAGGTAGTGATCGAAGCCGCTATAGTCGAGGTGTCGGTCTCGGATACGTTCGACATCGGTGTGGAGATGGCGGCCGTGGATAGAAGCGGGAACAGCGTGCCTTTGGTCACAACCAGCCTGGACGGGATCATAGGCAGTCTCCTCGGCAATCTCCTGGGCGACGACGATATCGATGGCGGCGACGGTACTCTGACGGCGCTTGCAAACCTCAGGAGCCCGACGTTTGCGGTCGCGAAAATCAATGCGGACGCCATCTCTTTTGCCGCCATCGTGCGGGCCCTGGCCACCAGTTCGGACGCCAACCTGCTGTCGGCCCCGTACATCCTGACCCTGGACAACCAGGAGGCCAAAATTGTGGTTGGTAACGAGGTGCCTTTCCGGACGGGATCTTTTACCACCAGCGGTAACAATTCGAACAACCCATTCCAGACCATTCAACGCGAAGACGTCGGGTTGCAACTCACGGTGACACCGCATGTACACGAGGGTAGTTCCGTGCGACTGGAGATATCCCAGGAAATTACCAGCGTGATCGACACGCCTATCGGTGAGGACGGGTTTTCCGACGTCGTCACTTCCAAGCGAACTATCGAAACCACGATCCTGGTGGAAGACCGGCAAACGATCGTTCTCGGCGGGCTCATGCAGGACGACAGCACCGATACCGAGAAACGCGTTCCCCTGCTCGGCAGCATTCCGTATCTGGGCAGGTTGTTTCGATCCACGACCAAATCCCACACGAAACGGAACTTGTTGATGTTCTTGCGGCCAACCATCATTCGCTCGAAAGATGATGCCGACGAGATCACCGACAAAAAATATCGGGGTATCTGGGAAGTTGAGATCATTTCAAAAGACCATAATCCAGATCTGCTTTTCGACGGCAATCGTCCTTAGCAAACCCGTTTTCTCGGGGCCATGCGGGGGCGGCCGATGAGGCGTGCCAAGCAGTTTGGCTACTGGCTTTCCCGCCGACTCATTCACGCGATCATTCGCCCCCGTATCGCCGGACCGGCTCTTGAAACCCCCCTGGAAGAAGGCGACCGGGAAATCGTGTACGCGTTGGAAAACCGCTCGCTGAGTGATCTCATCGTGCTGGACATCATCGCCGCAAAAAACGGTTTACCGAGCCCCCTTTCTCCGTTGGAAAATCCGCAGGGTCACGAAGAACGTCGCTTCTTTTTTCTGAATCGCGCAAGTCACGGTTGGTTCCGGCGTAACACCATGACCACTTATTCCGCCCGCATGGTACGTATTCTTGCGAGTTCGCGGCAAACCACCAATGCCGTGCTGGTGCCCGTCGCGGTTTTCTGGGGTCGAGCGCCAAACAGGGAGCGCTCGATCTATCGCACCTTCCTGACGGAGAACTGGGTGGTCACTTCACGCTTCAAGCGGTTGGCGAATTTGTTTTTGAGCCGCAAGGAGATCCTGGTATACCTTGGTACCGAACTCCCGCTTGCGGAGCTTGTAGACCCGAGCTTGAGCGAAAACCGGATTCTCAGGCGTACCGCCCGGCTTCTTCGCGTGCAGTTTCGCAATCAACGCGTAGCAACCATGGGTCCCGACTTCTCACATCAACGAACCATGATCTCGCAGATCATTCACAGCCGTCCGGTACGAGCGGCAATTGCCGGGGAATCCGAGGCCGGAGACGCCAGCGAAGAAAAACTCGAGAAACACGCCCGGCGTGCCGCGATGAGTATTTTTTCGCACATGTCTTATCCGACGATTCGAGTTCTCGAACGCTTGCTCACCTGGTTCTGGCACCGGATATACAACGGCGTGAACGTCCACGGGTGGCAACGGATCAACCGCGTTGCGGCAACCCATACGCTGATTTACGTGCCGGCGCACCGAAGCCACGTCGACTACATGTTGCTTTCCTACCTGCTGTTTCAGCGGGGCTTGATGATTCCTCATATCGCCGCCGGCGATAATCTCAACCTGCCCGTACTTGGCAACATACTCAGACGCGCCGGCGCCTTTTTCATGCGCCGTAGCTTTCGGGAAGACCCGATTTACGGCGCGGTATTTTCCGAATATCTCTATCAGATCTACCGACGTGGACATTGTGTGGAGTTCTTCCTCGAGGGCGGGCGTACCCGCACCGGCAGGTTGCTGCCGGCACGCCTGGGGTTGTTGAAAATGACCCTGGAGCACCATGAGCGTGGCATGCCGCGACCTCTTGCCTTCGTGCCCGTCTACTTCGGCTACGAGAAGCTCATCGAAGCAGGCAGTTACCGCGATGAACTGCAAGGCGCGGAGAAGCGAAGCGAATCAATCAGTGACCTGATGCACAGCTTGCGCCTCATCAAGCAGAATTTCGGTAAGGTCGATGTAAACTTTGCCGAACCGCTGCGCCTGGACGAGTGGCTGGATTCATCAATACCGCCGAATGAGCAGGCGGCCGAGTTGGGTGATGAAGTATTGCGGCGTATCAACAACAGCGCGGCGATTAATCCCATTAATCTCGTTGCTCTCATTACCCTGTGTACGCCTCGACTCGCCATAGACGAGCAGCTTCTCGTCGACCAGGTTCAATGTTATCTGGACCTGCTGATCGCAGACCGAAATCACCACGACTATTCGGTTCCGTCGATGACGGCGACCGAGGTGGTTGCCTACGTAGAGCAACTTCGGATGTTGAAGAGGGAAAAGGAGGAATTCGGTGACGTGTTGAGTCACGACCCCTCATCCGCCGTGCTCATGACCTGGTACCGCAACAACGTCATCCATACCCTGGCGCTGCCCTCTCTGATTGCATGTCTGGTAGTCAATCGAAGACGACCGCTCAGCAAAGAAGCCATGACCCGACTGGTCAGGACGGTATTTCCATACCTGGCAGCGGAACTTCATGCCGTCAACCATCCCGAGGCTTCCGCACGTTGGGCGGAACATCTGATCGACGCCGGGCTCCTTACGATTCACAGTAACGGGGGTTTCTGCGCCCCGCCGGTCAACAGTCGCCCGCACCATCGGTTATACCTGCTCGCGAACCTCATCCGGCAAACATTGGAACGGCACTACATCGTCATCGGGTTGCTTACCCAGTCGAAGCGACCGACTCGCACCGAGTTAGGTGTCCAGAGTCGGCAGGTGGCACACAAGATGTCCCGAATTTACGGCCTGAACGCCCCCGAGTTCTTCGACGCGAAGCTCTTCGACTCGTTTATCGACAAACTCATCGCCGACGGAGTTGTTTTTGAAGGGGACGAAGGCAAGCTGAATTACCAACCGATTGTCGACGAGGTGCTCAAAGCCGCGGAACAGGTCATCGACCCCGAATTCCGTTACGCCATCCTGCGGGAAAGCTGATTACGAGATGAAATTTCGTACCTCTCCTGGAACGGGGTGCGGCGATTGCCCGCCGGACTTGTCGGTTGCGCAGATGATCACCCACCGCACCGATAGACGTCATAACGGACGGAACGTCCACTAATGCGCCAATCCGGGTTGTCTGTTTCCGAATCCCGCAGGCGTCGTTTCAGAACCACTCGGGAGGTTGCGATAGACCTTGCTCTGGCGATCCATTCCGACAAATCGTGTTCCAGATTCGGTACAACCTTTGCCAGGTATTGAATTCGTTTACCTGGCAGGGCTTTTTTGCGGCGTTCGGGAAACATTGGATCGAGGTAGACCACTTCGTAAGCTTCCCTGCTCCGTTCCAGCCAACACCAGGCATCGACATGGTGGAGCTTTACATCAACGGCTCCCGATCGCTCGATCAGGTTGTGGAGCAAAGCCCAGGCAACGGCCGATTGTTCCAGACAGGTAACCTGGCAACCCAGACGCTGCAGGGTAAGCCCATCGACGCCCCAACCCGCCATGGCATCGAGCACCCTTGTCGGCGAGCCATGAGTTACCCCGCACGCCCTGGCAAGTTCGAGGTCCGGAGTCGCACGTCTTGCGATCTCCGCAACCGTAACCGATACCCCTTTAACATCGACATCACAGCACAAGCGCAGCAAATCA
>JAPUJX010000544.1 GCA_027295975.1 Gammaproteobacteria bacterium | reverse complement strand
GCCTTCTCGAGGCGCGCGTTCAGGGTTTCGATCTCTCCCAGCAACCCCCTGAGCCCGGCGTGCTGTCCATCGACGTCTGTGCGGAACTCACTCACAATCCTGACCCATCCTCATCAGACAAACTTTCTGTGTGTCGTCAGAACATCTCAGTCCGTTGGATCGTTTTCCTTAGCGAGTGTTCTCACTACCATCGGCGGCTAGGCCGCGCGCTGTAGATTCTCGCTCGTCCTTCGTTCCAATGTCAAGCGTTTAACATTCTCCCCGCGACTATGAATCTTACTCTATTCAGTGTGCAATGACAGGACTCCGTGGAATGGTAGTACTTCTCACGCGCGAGTCCGGGAGCGAGTATCTGACTTCAAACCCTCGATTGGCATGCAGCACACGTCTCCCGGGCGCGATTCGAACGCGCGACCCCGAATAATGGTTTACTTCAAGATTTCCGGCAGCTCATTCTTGGGCGGCAGTGCCTTCGGCAGCGGCTTCCTTGGCATCATCTCCTCGCGGTTGGCAGCGTGATACACCGCGGTGGCCATCACCGCGGCCGCTTGCATCAGGTCACCTGGCAATACGTGGTCAACGTGGTCAGCGTTGGAATGATGCGTGTTCAGATCGTAATCCAGCGGGTCCTGAACGAAGCTGAAGCCCGGCAGGCCCACCGCGTTGAAAGAAAGGTGGTCGGTCCCGGTGGTGTTGACGATGATGGCATTGCCGACGCCCAGGTCCGCAAACGGAGCCATCCAGGCTTCGATAATGGGCCGCGCCATGTCGTTCTGCTGCAGATAGATGCCGCGGATCTTGCCGCTGCCGCTATCCAGGTTGAAATAGACGGAAAGCTTCTTATGCCCGGGCTTGAGTTTCATCGTGACCGGGTCGGCAAAATGCCTGGCCACGTAGCGGCGTGAGCCGCACAGGCACTGCTCTTCCTCACCCCACAGCCCGGCGCGCACGGTGCGGCGCATGGGCAAGTCGAGCTCTTTGAGAATGCGCATCACCTCCATCGTCACCGCGCTGCCAGAAGCGTTGTCGGTGGCGCCGGTGGCGCCGTGCCAGGAATCAAAATGTCCGCCTAGCATCACCACCTCGCCTTTGCGGGAGCGGCCGGGAAATTCCGCGATGATGTTCAGACCCTGCTGATTGGGGTAGAACTCGGCATCGACATCCACCTCAACCTCCACGGGCACCTCGCGTTTCAACAAGCGGTAGATGCGGTTGTAGTGTTCGGGCATCAGGGCCACCGTGGGCGGCGGGATGGGGTCGTCATCGAAATACGAACCGAAATCGCTGTTGAAGATCACGCTCGCGCGCGGGCCCTCGCCGGTCAACAGGATGGCGACCGCACCCTCTTCGCGTAGGAAAACGCTAATGCGGTTTCTGATCTTGACCTGCAGCACCCAGCGGTCGGCCGCGAACTCCAGCGGCATCACGTCCCAGATCCGAGAGCGCTTGTCTTTATCGACCGGGTAGGCGACCAGCGGCCATTCCAGTGTGGGCACCGGGCCCGGGTCGATGTCCCCGTCGTAGTCCGTCACCTTGCCGGCGGCCAGGTCCTCATCGGAGATACGAAATTTCTCCGGCTCTTCGGGCAGCTCCCAGGGATTCGGGTGGTCCAACATCACCACCTTGCCGCGCAATTGACCTCGGTACTTGTCCTTCCAGGCCTCGATCTGGTGGGCCAATTTCTCGATGTCGCCGTTGGTCGGCGTATCGTCGGGATGCTCCCAAACCGGTGCGAAGACCACGTCACCGGATACCGGACCGTCGGTGCCCGGGCTCCAGTCGGCAGGGTAAGCGGACAGGGTGGTTCTTTGCGGTGTCTTCATCTGCACTGCCACGCGGGTCCAGTCCCAGCCGCGGCCAAAATGTCCCGAGGGCTCGATTTCAGCCTTTTCAATCCCCGCTGCTTTAAAGGCTGCAACCGCCGCTTCCGCCGCACGCCGGTAGGCTGGCGAACCACTCATACGCGGGCCGTTCTCATCTGCGATCAGGTGCATGTAGTCCATTACCTTCGAATTCAGGAACGCTTCCTGCTTGATCCGGTGAACCACGGCAAGGTCCACGTCTTCGGCCAGCGCTGGGGCGGCCAGCAGCAGTGTGGAAATCAAGAGAGATGCCTTCATGATTTTCATCTCCTCAACAGGAATCGGGGAATCTAGAGTGTACGCCTCTCAGAAGGACGACTCACGCCGGGCACAGAGATTCACCCAGCGGCTGCTCCGGTTTCACCTGCCCAGCGTTCGCTACGGCGGATCAAGGGGCGGCTGGCTCGTCGACATAACCCAACGCCTCCAGCAGCTTCCGGGTGATCGTGCTGAGATTTTGGAGCCCCTTGGTCTCAGTGCCGCGATACTTCGGAGTCGTGCGGATCCACTGCTCGAACTCTCGCTTCAGATCTCGCACTGTGTCAGGGTGAAGGTCTGTGATGGAAGTAACTGCCACCGGTCTCATGGACGAGCTCCTCGACCCACGACTCGACGAAGAAGTCGAGCCCCTGGTCGAAT
>JAPUJX010000543.1 GCA_027295975.1 Gammaproteobacteria bacterium | reverse complement strand
CGGGATTTACTGCGACATCCCGGAGAATTTACAACACTCCCATGACGAATTGATTACCAGGCTGAGCGATTTTTTCTGCGACGACCGGCACCGTTATGAGTTGATGGGGGAAATTCTGACCAGGGGAGACACCATAGCGTTTCAATACCAGATATGCCCGTTTGACGAAGCCCGGAGAAATGGCTCTACGAACTCCTGTTGTGGTGCGGAATTCATGACGCTGCATGGAGATGCGGCAATGACCATTACCGACTTCTACGATACCCCCGGGATGGCGCAGACCTCGAAGTCGCAGTTCCAGGCGCCCCGCGAAGCGCAGCGGCAAAAGTACGCAAAGTCTGGATTGAGCAGCGAACAGCTGGATGAGTACAAACAGCGACTCGAAGAGATCATGCGGTCGCAGCAGGCTTTCCTGAAATCCGACCTGACGTTGCCGAAGCTTGCCGAGGCCATTCATTGTTCGGTCAACCACCTGTCCCAGGTAATCAATTCGTCATGGGAGTGTTGTAAATTCTCCGGGATGTCGCAGTAAATCCCGTCAGCGGTGAGGTGGTCCGCCACGCCTTTTGGATCGCGGTGGTTCCAGGCAGCAAAATAACTTTCCACAAATTCCGTCGCGCGCATAAGCGCCCCCTGACATTCAGGCTATTGAGCACCTGCATCCTATCGCAGGCTCGTGAGAGAAGTCATTGAAGATTGACCTTATGGCGGTCGGTGGGGTGCCGCGAGCTAATAATCGGGCGGCGGTGTAACACGGGCCCGGGCCGGTGCCCAGAAGGGTTTTTCCTTGCGCGTACATCTTGCGACACGGCTGTACTGGCGCAGTTCCTTTTCGTAGTAAATTTCCGCCCACAACTGACCTTGCAGGTGTTCTGTCCTGATCATGGCCAGCGCGATGTTCGCCTTTACCGCGGGAGACCACATGGCCGAGGTAACGTAGCCAATCTTCCGGGTACAGCGTTTGTTTTTGTAGATGTAAGAGCCCTCGGCCGGTTTATTGCCCTCAATGTCGAGTTTGGTCAACGCGTATTGCGAACCCCGTTTTTTCTCTCTCAACAATGCACTTCGACCACTGAAATGCGGTTTGTCGAAGTCCACCAGCCAGCCCAGATTCAATTCGAACGGCGTCTGGTCATGTTCGAAGTGAACGGTCCTGAGCGCCTCGTTGAATTCCATCGCGGGCATGATGAAAGCGGCCTCGAGGCGGGCCATGTTGGTTGCAACCTCGCCGTAGGGCTGTATGCCGTAATCTGCGCCCGCCGCATAAAGTTCATCCCACAACTCCAGCGCGAGTGCGGGCCGAATCCAGAGTTCGTAACCCAGATCACCGGTAAAACCCGTACGCGACACCATGAGAGTGTCGCCGTGGAAGGGAAAGCGCATTATGTCGAATCGTTTTGCGGCGTCGATACCAATCAGTCCCATGTTTTTGAGCACAGCGCAGGAGGTTGGCCCCTGCACGGAGAGTGCCGCTAAGTTGTCCGTCACGTCGGCTACCTTCACGCCATCGAAGCCAAAAACGCTTTTTTCCAACCAGGCGCTGCACGGGCTGCCGCAGGTCAACATGAACTTGTCGCTGGACAGTTTGAATATGGTTCCATCGTCGATCATTCGCCCTTCATCGGTACACCAGACACAGTAGGCAACGCGATTGAGCTTGATCTTCGCCACGTCTCTCGTGACCATCCGGTTCAACATGGCCTCGGCATCAGGACCACTAATTTCATATTTCTGCATCGGGGAGATGTCATAGGTACCGCAGGAGTTGCGAACGCAAAAATACTCGTACTCCGCGTCGTAATAATACTCGGCGAATTTATAACCGTTCCACGACGCCCATGCGTTGCGGATGTTCAGAGCCTGCAGCCTGGGATGGAAAGGCGATTCCTGCAGGCGTTCGCCGGCATACGGGTCCGTGGTATTCATACCTTATTCGTCATAAAAGTCGTCATCGGGAACCGTATTGGGACGTCGCAGATCGATGAGTATTTCGCGCGCGGCATTCGCACCGCACGCCGCCGAGACACCCCCACCCGGATGGGTCTATGAACCGCACATATAGAGTTTTTTACCCGGCATACGGTATTGCGCATAACCGGGAAACGGCCGGTTGAACAGCAACTGATCGACGGTAAGCTCCCCCTGGAAAATATTGCCCTCTGTCAGTCCAATCTCCTGTTCGATTTCATGGGGGGTGCGAACCTCCATGTGCACGATCAGATCCTTGAACCCCGGGCTGTAACGTTCGATCTTGTCAACCACCGTCTGGCCAAATTGATCGCGTTTTTCCGGCGTCCAGGGTCCATCAGCGAGTTCCGGCGGGCAGTACTGGACAAAGTTCGACATCCAGTGCTTGCCGGGAGGCGCGACGGTGGGATCCCATGCCGACGGTATGACGGATTCGATAAACGGATCATCGGACCAGCGGCCACGCTTCCAGCAATCGTAAGCGCGCTCCATGGTTTCCAGCGAGCCCGCGAAGCCCTGTCCGCCGCGAGCGATGTAACGGTTCTCCGGTACATGGGTGAATTTCGGCATCCCCGACAGGGCGATATTGACCTTGCCGGACGAACCGCGAATCTTGAAGTTGACGGCTTTCTCAAAGATGCCATCGGGCAGGTCGTTCCTGTCCATGATGCGAGTGAAGGTACGCCTTGCATCCAGGTTCGAAACGACGATACCGGCCCCGATTTGGTCCCCGTTCTCGAGGACTACACCGACGGCCTTGCGGTTGTTCACGAGCACCTTCTGCACACCCGCTCCGGTTCGAATCTCTCCACCGTGTTCCTTGAGAGCATTCGCTATAGCGTCTGAAATGGCGCCCATGCCACCACGGGCGAGACCCCATGCGCCGATGCTGCCATCGACATCACCCATGACGTGATGCAGCAGGATATACGAGGAGCCGGGCGAGTAAACGCCAAGGGCGGTACCGATGATGCCGGGACTCGCCATGGCGGCTTTGATCAGGTCGTTCTCGAAATAATCTTCGAGGTACTCGGCCGCACTCATCGTGAAGAAGCGGACATATTCGTATATCTGTTTTTCGCCCAGAGCCCAGAACTGCCTGGCGAGAAAAAGGAGTTCGTGGATATCCCGCGGTCGAAACGACGTCGGATCCGGTGGTGTGCGCAGAAGTGTTTTGCGGATGAGCAGGGAGTAACGCGTGAGGTCCGCCCGAAAGCGAAACATCGCGTCGGCGTCGTGGGGCGAATGACGTTTTAGTTCGAGGCGCGCTGCCTCTCCATCGTGGTAGGAAAACAGTCTCTCGCCCCCATCGCCGAAATTGATGGTTCCGAGGTACGGCACCAGTAATAGACCGTGCCGGGAGAGGTCCAGGTCGCGGTGTAACGCCTGCCGCATCATGCTGCAGACATACGAACAACTCGAGTAAATCCAACCCTCGTGAAGCTCCCGGGAAACAGCCGCACCGCCGATGTAGTCGTTCTTCTCGAGCACGACCACGTTCAACCCGGCCTTCGCCAGGTATGCGGCATTCGTCAGACCATTGTGCCCGGCGCCGATGATGATTGCGTCGTAGTTGTTCATCGAAGAATTTCAACCGCGGCGTTGTGTCCCGCGCCGCCCATCAAGCCGCCGCCCGGATGGCATCCGGCACCGCACAGGAACAGACCGGGTATTGGCGTGCGGTACTGGGCGGCTTCATAGGTCGGCCGCATCATGAGTAACTGATCCATGGCAAATTCGGTGTGATGCCAGTGGCCGCCGGTCACCCGGAATATCTGCTCGAGGTCCATGGGGGTGAGCAATTCCCGATGCTCGATGTGCTCGCGTATACGCGGCGCATATCGAGCGATTGTATCGATGGCCCGTTCGCAGATCAGATCACGCGCCGCATTGGTCCACCCCCCTTTCATTCGATAGGGCACGTACATGACGTGAGCCGACAGCACGTGCCGGCCGGTGGGCGCGACGGATGCGTCGTGCACACTTGGCAGGACAATTTCCATTACCGGGTTTTGCGGGCACTCACCGTATTTAGCGTCATCGAAGGCGTATTCGATGGCATCCATATCCGGCGCAATGATCATTCGGCCATCGGGTCGGCCGAGTCCGTCGAACTCCGGCAACCCATTCAGGGCGAGATGTAATTTTGCGACATAACCATCACACCGCAGTCGTCGAATGCGGTTGGTGAAGCCTATATCGAGAACCTCGACGCCAACCAGGTCGAGGAAGGTCCTTTGCGGATCGATCGCCGAAATAACTCGGTCGGCCTCTATGGTTTCACCGTCGATGAGCCGCACACCCCTGGCAACGAGCCCAGCCCCGCCCCCTTCGATCAATATACGATCGACTTCGGCACTACTTCTGATTTCGGCGCCCGCCGTGGCAGCCGATGTCATTAGAGACTCGATCAGGCTTTTGACCCCGCCCGTTGGAATAACGTGCGCGCCTTTCGACTCCCCACTCATGCGATACAACATCGTGAGCACGGCGCCGTTCGGTGATCGCGGCGCTAATTTCGAACCAACGAGCCCGTCCCAGCTCAGCAAAGCCTTGAGCGGTTCGCTGTCAAAATACTCGTCCATGAGGTCACGGGCCGGAAGAGAGACAACCCGCAGAAATTCCCGCATATCGTTCTTGCCGAGGCGGCGTAGGTTCAGCCCGGCGTGGGCAAAGGTCATCAGTTCGGCGAGGCTGTTGTTGCCGATGCGCGGCATCGTTTTGAGCCAGAAAGGTCTCAACAGGCCCGCAAAACGCATCATGAGTCGAGCGTAGTCGTGATAACTTTCCGAATCGCGTGCGCTGGTTCCGCTGATGGCGTCCTGGTGCAATACGACATGTTTTGTGTCGACACTCAGGCCAACTGTCGGCAAAAGTTTCGGCGATGCCTCAAAGCCATAGGATGCGAGTTTCAGGTCCGAGGCTATTTTCCGAGAGAAGTGGTTGATCGTATGTGCGACCGAAACATGGAAACCGGGATGGAATTCGCGGCTGGCGCCAAGCCCGCCCGCAGTTTCGGATGCTTCCAGCACAACCAGGCGCTGACCGCTCCGCGCCAGATAGGCCGCGCAAACCAATCCGTTGTGTCCTGCCCCGATAATGATCGAGTCGTACCGTTTCAATCCGATCCACCGATTTTTTTGCTTAGCTACCCAACCCTTATGCTAGAGGACACTAGTTACGCCACGGTTACAAGACTTCCGCGCCTACACGCTCAGCCGCCGGCTGACATGCCTCGAGGAGTACCACCGGAACTCGGTTGACGGCATAATCGCCCGCCTTTAGCCACTGACACCCTTCCACATACAGGAGCGTCATCAATCCATGGTAGATATCCAGGCCAACAGAGAAACTATCGCCATCCTGGGCGGCACCGGGGATCTCGGCACGGGCCTCGCGATGCGCTGGTCGAAGGCCGGTTACAAGATCGTCATCGGCTCGCGCACCCTCGAGAAAGCCCGTAACGCCGTTGCGAATCTGCAATTGATCAGTCCCGAAACCCCGGCCGACGCCATGGTCAACGCCGACGCCGCCGCCGCGGGTGACATCGTGGTGCTCACCGTACCAGCCGAACACCAGCTAGCAACCCTCGGCGGTGTCAAAACCGCGCTGACCGGCAAAATTCTCATCGATGTTACGGTTCCTCTGGTGCCACCGAAGGTCGGCACGGTTCAGCTACCACGGGAAGGCAGCGCTGGTAAAAGGGCCCAGGATCTACTGGGCGAAGACGTCATGGTGGTTACCGCATTTCAGAACATCGCCGCCCACCTTCTTCAGCAGGACGTACACATAGAATGTGACGTGCTCGTCGCGGGAAACAAAAAGGTTGCCCGCGACAAGGTGATCCAGCTCGCCGAGGAAGCCGGCATGACCGCCTGGCACGCCGGTCCGGTCGAAAACTCCGCGGCTGCCGAGGCTCTGACGTCGATCCTCATCCAGATCAATCGCCGTCACGACATCTCCCACTCCGGCATCAAGATCGTCGGCCAGGCGGATCACTCATGAAACCCGGGTTTTCGGTCGTCCCCCTGCCGGGCATCCCGATGATCGAGGCCGGAGACGATCTTGCGGTTATCATCGCCAATGCCCTCGGGGCTGCCAGTATCCAACTCGTCGATGGAGACATCGTGTGTATCGCGCAGAAGATCATCTCGAAGGCCGAAGGACAAATGGTGTCCCTCGCGGACATTACCCCGAGTGCACGGGCTATCGAGCTCGCCAGAGAAACCGATAAAGACCCCCGCCTGGTTGAGCTGATCCTCAATGAGTCGACGGACCTCCTGCGGAAGAAACCGGGGGTGCTGATCATGCGTCACCGGCTCGGGCTCGTTGGCGCCCATGCAGGGGTGGATCAGTCCAACATCGAACACGGCAGCGTCGAAAACGCGCTGTTGTTACCGAAAGATCCCGACGCTTCCGCCGCGCGCCTCAAAACGGAGCTGGACGAACGGCTGGCCAGGAAAATCGCGGTACTGATCACCGACAGCGCCAACCGGCCCTGGCGACTGGGCACCGTCGGCACCGCAATCGGGTCGGCTGGAATCACCGTACTCGACGACTATCGGGGCGGCGTGGATATCTATGGCCGGGAGCTCAAGGTGACCCTGATCAACCGCGCCGATGCGCTGGCCGGAGCCGCCACCCTGGTGATGGGCGAGACGACGGAAAAAGTTCCCGTGGTCATCATCAGCGGGATGCCGCCGGAAACCAGCAGCGACACGGCACGGCAGATCAACC
>JAPUJX010000542.1 GCA_027295975.1 Gammaproteobacteria bacterium | reverse complement strand
GCTGGCCGCATGGTTACGCCTATAGCTACGACACCCTGAACGATCCGATCGAGTGGGCGTTGTTCGACCCCGATGACCGGCCGTGCGTGATCGGAAGGCGGCGATTTGGTCGGATTTCCATCGCCAACTCCGATGCCGCCGCCTCCACGCACACCGACTCTGCCATCGACGAGGCGCATCGCGCGGCCCGGGAGCAGTTGATCGTTCGAAGCCGCGCCAGACGAACATAATAATAGAGAAGGAGAAATTCATGCATCGGCTTCAAGTGCTCCTGCTGGTTCTGTTCGGAGTCAGCGCAAGTGCCAATCACCATGGCGACGGACCCCCGAATGCCTGCCACCAGTATTATCCGAACATCGCCGGCGAGGTGTTACTCGAAAACGACAAGTTGGTCGTACAGCGTTTCATCATCGAGCCGGGCCAGTGGGAAGGAATACACAGGCATCCGCCCGATCAACTATACATTCACATCAGAGGTGGCGAGTGGACGGTTCGATATGGCGAAGATGAAAACACCAGTATTTCCCCTGACGGAGAAATTGGCTGGAGCGATACAGCGGTCGAAGTTGAAGCCAGGCATCAATCGGGCAACACCGGCGATGAGCCCATCGACCTGGTATGGGTAACGCTGAAACCCGGTTGCATGGCGGAGAGCTAGTGGGAGAACTTCAATTTCTGTAACGCCAATCTTGTTTGTTTTAGTTCTTTTCGCTTTCCACACCCATGCTCTGGAATCCAGTGTAGTGGTCGAACGAGTGGTCGATGGAGATACTGTTACAGTCATGTCTCGAGGTTATTCGTTGAGAGTGAGGTTGGGCGAGATCGACGCACCGGAACGTAACCAGCGCTGGGGTAAAGAAGCCACCGAAGCGTTAATAGCAAAAGTCCTGCAACGCGAAGTCAGATTGCTGGTTACGGGAGCAGATCGCTACGGGCGTATTGTAGGAACGCTGTATCTCGAGGATCGCAACGTCAATGCCGAGATGGTCGCTGAAGGCCATGCGTGGGCTAGTACCTATACTAAGAACGAATCCATGAGAGACCTCGAACGGAAAGCGAAGGCCGACAATGTAGGCTTGTGGTCAACCGACGAGCCCGTGTCACCGTCGGCTTGGAGAGGGGTGGTTTCGAAAGAAGAGTTAAAAGAAGAGTTGAGGGAACTTTCCTGTCAGCAACGCCCACTCTGTAAAGAGATGAGGTCCTGCGACGAAGCGGTCTGGTATCTTCAGGTCTGTAAATATACAGCGCTGGACCGGGACCAAGACGGCATACCTTGCGAAGGGTTGTGCAAGGGATGGAACAAACCTGACGCTCCAGCGCAGTGATTCGAAGCAACCGGATGTACGCCGGAAGACAAGCCGTGGGTTAAGTTTCCGGCTTCCCGAAATCCCGGAAATCCTTTTGCATTGGATCTTACTCGCCGGCCACCGCCCATTTCCTGCTGGAGTATTCGAACACCATCGACCGGCCGATCATCTTGGTATTTGCCACGGTGCGATTGTCGATGCGGCGGTCGGTCACGGCGGAACTGACATCGGTGGAGATTATCGCAACCAGTATTGGCTGCTTGTCGCTGTTGGCGTATCTGGGCAGCGTTTCATTGATTTGACTCGTGGCGAAGAACTCTGCCGCCGCCATGGTACCGGGTCCGGTGTTACCGGCCACGACAAAGGCGGCATGGTCGGGCGCGGTGCGCTGGCCGATGACAACTCCGTATTCGGCGCCCTCGTTATTCGAAACATGAGGCTGGCCGTTGACCAGTAGGGCGGCTTCGTCGCTGTTCATCCCTTCCACGTCAACCGGCTCGCGTACGAACGCGCTGGGCGAGTCGTCGTTAGCGTGCGCAAAACAGACGGGCGGTAATACGGCGCGGGTTCGGTAGGCGTGAATATCGAACATTTCCGCCAGCAGGTATTCCGTGCTGGCGTTAGCGATGGGGCTCGCGATACTGACGATGACGTTGCCTGTCGCCTGGCTGCGCAGGGAACGCCATTCTTTTTGCTCCAACGGTCGGCCAACGTTCCGGGTAGGCACATAGTAGGATTCCGTTGCCGTGTCTTTGCCAACGCGATCGCGCATGGCGTTCAGTGCGCTCACATCCCAGCGGGCGATCATCTCGGTTTTCACCGAGTCGACAAAACGAGCGCCAATGAAGAAGCTTACCCGATCCGCCTTGCCGAGCACCTGAAATAGATCTTCCTGCCGACGGAGTACCGGCAACTCTGCCAGGCCGGGACCGCCGTTGCGGATGAAATAGGTATCAAGTAGCTCCATTTCGTAGATTGTCAGCGGGATGTTGGTTTTGCCTTTGGCCAAATCCTGCAGTTTCCTGCGATCCAGGGTGATTTTTGGCGGCTTGGTTTTCTTGGTCTGCTGGCCTTTTTTGCCTTTCCCCTGTTCCTGCTTAGCCTGCTTGGACTGAGCAACTGTCAGCTGTTTGTTCTCGTAAGCCTCCAGCCTGAACCGGTTGGCCGCAGCGATGTTGTTCGCCAATGCCTGCCAGGAGCTGTTCTTCAGATGTTCCTTGATCAGTTCCGCGATGGTGTTGTTCACTTTGACCTCTCAACTCCTTTGGATCTATGGAGTTTGTTGTGCATTGTGCAGATGTTTCCTGAAATTCGTCGGAATACTGACAAAAGAGGCATTGTCAGTATTTCACCGCTTTACTGGAATAATTTCATCAAAGATAATGAAAAGATTACAGTTTTTTTCTCGACGAAATTAATCGAAGTAATTTATAGTTCGCCAAGAGCGGAGTAAACTATACAGAAGTGGCAATATTCTGCCAATTAAAATCGCCCCGGCCAGGGGCGCGGATATAAGCGCTTGATCGGCAAGGGCTTAACGGCATAGGAGGGGAATCAGGGCATGGCAGCCTTGTGTCATACCAGCAATTCGGGTGGCGGGATCGGTGGATAATCGGGTTGTTACCCCAAATGGGCCGCTCATTCTGGCAATACGTACAGCGAAAGGGTGGTCGAGGGAAAAGCTGGCGCAAAAAACGGGCTATTGCGTCGGTACGCACGCCAAGCTAGAGGCAGGTAAGGCGGTGTTTTTAAACACCTTGAGCGTTGTGGCTATAACGTATGAAGTCCCGGTGCAGGAACTCATGGTGGATGATCCTTGCAGCCCAAACGTTGTACCTCCTGGTTCGATGTCGGCTTGTGAGCTACTGGAGGCTATACACGGATTATTCGTCGAACACGAACGAGCCATGCGCGAGCTGATCGGCCAGTTTTTTTCTTCGCAAGATGGCTGGGGCGACGGGAAGTAGTCATGTATGACACTTCAAACCAATCAAACCACCAGCAGACTGTATGGAGACCGGCTCGACCGGCTTTGTCCGCTCTCTAAAATGTGGTTCATGGCAAACTTATGGCACAACTCGAGTGGCGAAGGTTGGATCCCGACTGAACTCCGCGCCACAACCGTTCTGGGTAAGGACCCGATCGAGTTCGTCGACCAGACCCCCAGCAACCTGCCCCGGGGTGAAGTGCTGCTCTGCCAACCCTCCGGCAACGATGGGGTTGCGACCTGGCTGCTCCTCGCACCGGGAAATATACCGGTACGCATAAACAACACACCCCTCCTGAGCGGTATTCGGGTACTTGCCGATCGCGATGCGATCCGTGTATCCGACCATCCCACGAGCTATTTCTCGACGGAGCAACTCGCTCGCATTGTGGCGTTTCCCGATGGGTCGCAGGTGTGTGCCCGTTGCAAGTTGCCGATCTCCAAAGGCGATGAGGCCGTG
>JAPUJX010000541.1 GCA_027295975.1 Gammaproteobacteria bacterium | reverse complement strand
ATCGTCGACATCGCCGTGCCGAGAGATATCGAACCCGAAGTCGCCGAGTTGCCCGACGTTTATCTGTATACCATTGATGATCTCACCGAGATAATCGAGGAAAACGTCAAGCAACGCGTTTCTGCCGCCGAAAGTGCCGAGACTCTGGTGGCCGACGGCGCCAGCCATTACATACGCGAACGGCGGGCACACCACGGACAGGCTCTGTTACGCGCTTTCCGCGACAACGTGGAAACCATCCACCAGGCAGAACTCGCCAAAGCGCTCCGCGAACTCGCCTCCGGCACCGACCCAGAAGCGGTTATGGCGAACTTCGGCCGAACTCTGACCAACAAGCTCATCCACCCACCCACCATCGCGATACGCAACGCGAGTGCCGAGGGACACTCGGATCTCTTAGAATACCTGAAAACCCTCTACCGTCTGGATTGAGTCAGTTGAGTCTCTCCGATTCCATGACGGCTAAGCTGTCCTCCCTCACCGATCGATACGACGAGGTCAGCGCGCTGCTGGCAGACCCGGAGGTCATGGCGGAGCGCGAGCGGTTCACGGCGTTGTCCAGGGAATACGCGGAGCTCGATCCGGTAATTCAATGTTTCCGGAAGGTGACGCTTATCGAGGCTGAAATCGTCGACGCTCGGGAACTCGCCAAAGACGACGATCCGGAAATGCGCGAGCTGGCCAACGAGGACGTCGTAAGGCTCGCTGACGCCCTTGAAGCCGAAACGTTACACATGAGAAACCTGTTACTTCCCAAGGACCCCGATGACGGCTCCAACGTTTACCTGGAGATCCGTGCCGGCACGGGCGGAGACGAGGCGGCCATCTTCTCCGGAGACCTGTATCGTATGTACAGCAAGTTCGCCGAAAACCAGGGCTGGCAGACGGAGGTGATCAACTCCCGATCCGGTGAACATGGCGGTTACAAGGAAATCATCACCCGGATCGAGGGCAAGGACGTTTACAGTCTGTTGAAATTCGAGTCGGGGGCCCACCGGGTACAACGGGTCCCGGAAACCGAATCCCAAGGTCGCATCCACACCTCCGCCTGTACCGTTGCGGTAATGCCCGAGGTGGAGGATATCGACAGTATCGAGATAAACAATGCCGACCTCCGGGTGGATACCTACAGGAGTTCGGGGGCGGGTGGTCAGCATGTGAACAAAACCGACTCCGCCGTGCGTCTGACACATTTACCCACCGGCATCGTGGTGGAGTGCCAGGACGAACGCTCGCAACTCAAAAACCGTGCCCGGGCATTGTCGTTGCTGCATGCGAAACTTCTCGATGCGGCCAAGACAAAACAACAGGCGGAACAGGCCGAACATCGTAAAAACCTCGTTGGCTCCGGCGACCGCTCGGAACGAATTCGCACCTACAACTACCCCCAGGGCCGCATCACCGATCACCGTATCAACCTCACTCTCTATAAACTGAGTGACGTGATGGCCGGTGCGCTCGACTTCCTGGTGCAGCCGCTGGTGCTGGAACATCAGGCCGATCAGCTTCGCAGCCTGGGCGAAGATGAGTAACCAATCGGCTGTTACGGGCGCGCGATTGGCGGCAAAAACCACAATCGGGGACTGGATGCGCCAGCACGGGGATCTCGATCGCCTCGATTGTGAGCTGCTTCTCTGTGAAACCCTCACGCTGACTCGAGCTCAAGTCATCTCCAGGCCTGAGCGGTTATTGGACGGCAACACCCTCAGCCAGCTAGCCTCATGGGCGGCGCGCCTACGCAACAACGAACCGTTGGCCTACCTCACCGGGGTTAAGGAGTTCTGGGGGCTTACCTTCGCGGTAACCCCCGAGGTTTTGATACCCCGACCTGAAACCGAGCTACTGGTGGAACAGGCGCTCACCCTTGCCAGAGAGCTTGCCGGTCAACCCCGGATACTGGATCTGGGCACCGGCAGTGGGGTTATAGCGATCGCCCTTGCCCACTCTTTTACCCACTCCTCTAGAACAACCGGGCCGGTTCCCGAGGTGTATGGGAGCGATCGCTCGACCGCGGTACTGGGTGTGGCACGTGGGAACGCGGATAAACACGATGTTTCCGTTCACTGGCTGGTGAGTGACTGGTTTCGAGATATACCTCAGCTGTTCGATCTCATCGTCAGCAATCCGCCGTACATAGCAACAAACGATCCCCATCTGGCGGCACTGCGCCACGAGCCAGCCAAGGCATTGCGTGCCGGCACCGACGGGCTCGACGCGTTGTGCATCATCGTGCGCGAAGCATACCAACACCTGATCTCCGGAGGTTGGCTGCTGGTGGAACACGGTTACAATCAGGAATCCGCGGTGCAAAACCTGTTTGTCGAGCAGGGTTACGAGCACATCAGCACCGAACGCGATCTTGGTGGTCGGCCGCGGGTTACGCGGGGTCAACGGTGAGCGCCCAACTCCACCGGAAGATGCGAGTCTTACGCACTAAAGAAATTGTCAATGAATGACGAGCAGTTGCTGCGTTACAGCCGGCAGATCATGTTGCCGGAGATGGATATCGAGGGTCAGGAAAAACTCCTGGCGGCTCGAGTCCTCATCGTGGGCATGGGAGGCCTGGGTTGTCCGGTTGCCTTGTACCTGGCCGCCGCGGGCCTGGGCCAGCTGGTTCTGGTGGATCACGACCGCGTGGACCTCTCCAATCTCCAGCGCCAGATCGCCCACAAAACAAGCGCTGTCGATGAGTTCAAGGTGATCTCCGCCGCGCGTAGTATTGCCGAGCTCAACCCCGATATCGACGTCCAAACCATCAACCATCAGTTGGCCGGCGTCGAGCTGATCGAGACGATTGGTCGGTGCGACGTCGTCCTGGACGCGACCGACAACTTCGAGGCTCGTTACGCCATCAACGACGCCTGCTGGAAATGCGGCATACCACTGGTCTCGGGCGCAGCCATTCGGTGGGAAGGCCAGGTTGCGGTATTCGACCCGCGATCCGAAACATCTCCCTGTTATCGATGCCTCTATGCCGAGGGTGATGACGAAGCGCTGAATTGCGCCGAGAACGGCGTCGCCGCACCCCTGGTGGGGATCATCGGCACCTGCCAGGCCATGGAAACCATCAAACTCATCACCGGAGTTGGGGAAACTCTCACCGGCAGCGTGTTGTACTTCGACGGAAAAGCCATGGAGTGGCGTAAACTCGGCCTCTCTAAGGATCCCCGGTGTCCAACATGTCGAGGTTGATCTCGTAAACCGCTGCGAGATCGTCCAACAGAGTCCGCTTGACGGTTTCGATATCATCCGGCCCGCCGAGATCACACATCTGGGTCACCCCTATGTCCGTCAGTCCACACGGGTTGATTCCGGCGTAAGGCGCAAGGTCCATGTTTACGTTGAGACTCAAGCCGTGATACGAACATCCCCGGCGAACCCGCAGCCCCAGCGCCGCGATCTTCGCGTTATCCACGTACACTCCGCGTGCGTCTGCGCGCGAAACACCGGAGATGCCGTAACAAGCCAGGGTATTCACCACGGCGTCTTCTATGCCACTGACAAGCCTTCGGACCGACAACCCCATGCGGCGGAGGTCGAAGAGTAAATAACCGACGATCTGACCTGGTCCATGATAAGTAACCTGACCCCCCCGATCGGATTGCACCACGGGAATATCCCCGGGGGCGATGAGATGCTCCTCCTTTCCAGCCTGTCCCTGGGTAAAAACCGGATCGTGTTCCGTCAACCATATTTCATCTGTAGTTTTCGGGTCCCGTTCCGCGGTGAACGCCTGCATCGCGCGAAAGACTTCCCGGTAATCCGTGCGGCCGAGATCACGGGTTCGAACGCGCACTAGCACCCCAACGCCTCATTGACTGTTTCAGTTCTTCTGTTGATGCCTTCTCCGTGTATTAACATGTCAAAGAACCATTTTCACGAGAGGCAAAGCCATCAGATGCTGATGTAGTGCTCTCAACTACGGTTTCCCGAAAAACGGTGGCGCTGACCCCTATGATCTTGATGGGATAATCACAGGGAAACTCAATCTTCGGCGCATCAGCCACTGGAGAACAGACCGCTGAAGAAGAGGTAGACGAAGTCTCCCATTCGCGAGAACACACCCGCCGACGGCGCATCCGCGAGCGCAACCAGCGGCGCGCGATACGCCACTTCTTCGCCCAGCAGGAGACGCAGCTCTCCAAACTCCTGGCCCGTGCTGGCTGGCGCCTCTACGATTCTGGCAATCTTCAACTCTGCCCTGATGTCCTTGTAGTGACCGCGCGGAATGGTGACATACACGTCCTCGAGTACTCCAAGCTCGATGTCCTCGGCTTCACCATACCAGAGCTCCACGGTCTTCAATGGCACATCCGCCTCGTACAACTTCCGGGTTTCGAAGTAGCGGAAACCGTACGAGAGGAGCTTCTGACTTTCGCGCATGCGCGCCTCGTCGCTTTCGGTACCCATCACCACGGAGACCAAACGCATGTTATCGCGCATCGCCGAGGCGACCAGACAGTAGCCGGCCGCTCGAGTGTGCCCGGTTTTCACACCGTCCACCGTTTTGTCACGCCACAACAGCCGATTGCGATTCGGTTGTGGGATATCGTTGTGGGTGAACGCCCGCTCAGCGTACATCGCGTAAATCTCCGGAAATCTCGAGATGAGAGAACGGGTCAACAAAGCCAGATCCCAGACCGAGGTGTAATGGCCTTCGTCGGGCAACCCGGTTGAGTTCACGAACTGGGTGGTTCCCATTCCCAGCTCGGCCGCCTGCTGGTTCATCATGTCGGCAAACGCCTCTTCGCTTCCGGCAACGTACTCGGCTAACGCGACGCTGGCATCGTTACCCGATTGGATGATGATTCCTCTCAGCAGATCCTCCACCGACACGCGCGTACCCTCACGGATGAACATCCGCGACCCCGGTGTCCGCCACGCGTTTACGCTAATGGGTACCTGATCGTTTTCGTTGATCCGCGCCGTCGCAAGTTCCACCGCCGCCACGTAGCTCGTCATGATTTTGGTGAGGCTCGCCGGAGGCAACGGTTCGTGAAGCTTGTGCCCGACAAGCACCTTGTGGGTATCGGCATCGATCAGCAGATACGAGTTCGCGGCGATACTCGGTGGTGGCGGGATGATCGGTGCGCTCGCGGCCAGAACACCCTGCGCGGCACCAAAGCAAAACCACAGGTACAACGCCGATCGCAACATCCCAACCCTCATAGTCGATCCTTCACATCCAGAAACCGCGCATTCTAGCGTTGATTCGACGCCGGAAGCAGCGCCCACAACAAAACATCGACGCGTTTACCCTCGGGCACGCCGCAGGTAATCGGGGCTGGCGAAAGTCACTGCTCGAGAATCAGGGGCTGTCCGTAGTCCGCCGCCGTTATCAATGCCTGCAGACGCACCGCTTCCGGACGGCCATACACCGGCCCAAGGCGTACCCGGAACAAGCGATCGTCGGACACTCGTACAACATAAACCGATTTTCCCGTCAACGCTCTCAGGTCATCTCTCAGTGCATCCGCAGCGGCAAGCTCGCGAAACGCACCCGCCTGAAGAAAGAAATCGGGCTGTCTGGCGAACGTCTCCACCCGCACCCGGGCCGTACCGTCGCTCGCGAAATCGAGCTTCACCGCGGCGGCATAGGAAAGGTCGATGATACGATCGTCATGGAATGGTCCCCGGTCGTTGACCCGCACCACCGTAGAGCGGCCATTGTCCAGATTGGTGACCTTCAAGTACGTGGGGATGGGTAACGTGGTATGGGCGGCGGTGAGTTTGAACATATCGAAAGGTTCGCCGCTCGAGGTGAGCCGCCCGTGGAATTTCTTTCCGTACCAGGAGGCGTTACCGGTCGCCCGATATCCAACGGCGGAATCCAGCACATGATAGGTTCTGCCACTCACGGTGTAGGTGGGCGGATTCCCACGTTTGCTCTTCGGCTCCCTGCGGGGGATGGGGTCTGGCAGATGGGCGATATCCGGCGGGGTATGAAGGGGTGGGCCATCGGCCGGTTCGACGTAAACCGAACCACTGCGACACGCCGTCAACAGCACCAGCAACAGACAGCCAAACAAGCGCGAAGACGTTTCCACTCAACGTGCCGCGGTCAACGCCACCCGGCGCTGTTTGATGGCTTGACCCAACTGATGGACGGCGAGGGCGTACAACGGGCTGCGGTTGTAACGCATGATCACATGAAAGTTGTTGAGCCCGAGCCAATATTCATGCCCCTGCTCGAGCCCCATTCTGAACAGGGCGGCTTTCGCGTCGCCCGGCAAATCCCCCACCGAGACCCCGAGCGCCTGAAGTTGATCCACCGTATGGCCTAGAGTAATGCCCTTATTGGCCACGGCATCCACCACGCTCGTCTGGCCGCTGGCCACGTCCACCTTTACGACAACGGGACCATCATCCTTCCAACCATGGCGTTCAAAGTAGTTGGCCACGCTGCCGATCGCATCACTTTCATTGCTCCAGATGTCGCGCAGGCCGTCACCATCGAAGTCCACCGCGTAACTGCGATAACTCGATGGAATGAACTGGCCGTAACCCATGGCGCCTGCGTATGAGCCTTTCAGATCAAGTGGGTTTTTACCCTCCTCCCGGGCGAGCAGCAGAAACTGGGTGAGTTCCCGGCGAAAGAACTCGGCACGCGGTACGTAGTCGAACGCGAGGGTCATCAGCGCGTCGAGCACCCGGTGCCGACCCACAATCCGGCCCCATCGAGTCTCTACCCCGATGATGGCCACCACATACTCCGCCGGCACGCCGAACCGATCCCTGGCCCGTTCGAGAATGGCCTCGTTGACCGCCCAGAACTCGAGCCCTTGATCGATGGTGGCTTCGCGCAGAAAGATGCGCCGATACTCCCACCATTCCAGCGTTCGCTCCGCCGGTCTGGCGATGAGATCCAGCACGTCCTGCCGGCGCCGCGCGGACCCGATGACTTCCTCGAGTTCCAGCTTGTTGAAACCGTACTCGCGACGGAGTTCCATCATGTAATCGCGGACATCCTGCCGGTCCGTGTAATCGGCGCCAGCCGCGCCATACACCAGTAAACCCGCAACACCCAGCAGAACTGCAATTTGCATGACTGTCTTGATTCCTTTCACAGAGATTATTGCCCGACCGCTCACCATGCCCGGTGTGTCCTTACGGCCATGATGATGCCAAAACCGGCCATCAGGGTAATGGCTGACGTACCACCGTAACTAACCAGGGGCAACGGTACCCCCACCACGGGCAGCAGCCCGCTGACCATGGCTATATTTACAAAAACATAGACAAAAAAAGTCAGGGTTAGTGTCCCGACGAGTAATCGCTGAAAAGTGTATCGGGCCTGCGCCGCAATGTAGAGGCCCCTGGCCAGCACGATCAAATAGAGGCTGAGCAACGCCAGCACCCCCACTAAACCGAGCTCTTCGCCAATCACCGCAATGATGAAATCCGTTTGCGCCTCCGGCAGGAATTCGAGGTGACTCTGAGTACCGCCAAAAAGACCCTTGCCGTACAACCCCCCCGAGCCGATGGCCGTCGTGGATTGAATGATGTTCCAGCCCGCACCGAGGGGGTCGCTCTCCGGATCGAACAACGTCAAGATACGTTCGCGCTGATAGTCCTGCAGCAGAAACCACAATCCCGGCGCCGCCGCGGCCGCGGCAACAAACGCGTAGGCGATCCAACGCCAGTAGATGCCTGCCAATACGATCAGCGAGAGTCCGGCTCCCGCAATCAGGATTCCCGTACCAAGATCCGGTTGCAGCACGATCAACGCGGTGGGTATCGCGATGATCCCGAGAGCCGCGCCCAGTTCCTTGAACCGCGGCGGCAGGGCACGATCTGCGAAGTACCAGGCCAACATCATCGGCACCGCCAACTTCATGAGTTCCGAAGGCTGGAATCTCGGCAGGCCCGGTACATCGAGCCAGCGTTGCGAACCCTTGACTTTCACGCCAACGAGCAGCACCAGCACAAGCAGAACAACACCGCCCACATAGATGACGGGAGCCCAGCGCTGGTAGAAACGCGGATGCAACTGTGCGGCAACCAGCATGGCGATGAGCGCCAGCCCCATGCGTACGGTCTGACTGGTGAATATAGATGGGATTTCACCACCAGGTTTGCCACCAGACGCGCTGTAGAGCATCACGAGGCCGAAACCGATGATGGCCAACAACGTAAGCAGAAGCAGAGGATCCAGGTGCATACGCACGAGGTGAGCGCTGGCGCCGAGGCTGGCGCTCTGTGGTAACTGTCGAACAAAATCCTGATTGCTCATCGCGCCGCCAGCTGCGGCAGAAGGAAATGGTCGATGACCTCCCGGGCGATCGGGGCAGCCACGGAACTTCCGCCACCACCGTTCTCCACCAGCACCGCGAGGGCGATGGCAGGATCGTCCGCAGGCGCGAAGGCAATGAACCAGGCGTGCTTGCGGCTGTATTCGTCCAACTCTTCTTCGTCGTACTCCTCACCCTGTTTTATCTCCACCACCTGAGCGGTTCCCGACTTACCAGCCATGCGATAGCTGATGTTCCGCCCGATGTGAGCCCAGGCAACGCCGTTCTGACGATAGCCCATTTTGCCCCGATGGACGACGTCCTCCATGGCATCCACCATGCGTTCCCAGTCGTCGGCACTCGGTCCTTCTACCGGCGGCAGGGGTGGGAGCGGATCAACTTCCACGAGCGGTCGGTCGCTCGACAGCAACATCCGCGGACGCCTCCGGATGCCACGATTAGCAAAAACGGCGGCGATACTCGCCATTTGCAGCGGGGTCACCAACAGATCTCCCTGACCGATGCCCATGTTGACGCTGTCTCCGGGGTACCAGACCTCACCCTTTGCACCCTGTTTCCAGAGTCGGTTCGGCAAAAGCCCGGGGCTGGTATCGGGAATGTCCACTGCAATACGCTGTCCGATGCCGAACTGGGCGGCAAAACCGGATAACTGATCGATGTCCATGCGCATGACCAGGTTGTAGAAGTACACGTTCGATGAGCGATAGATGGCGCGATTGAGGTCCACCAGACCCTGACCTCCGGAATTGTCCTTCCGCCAGCTCCAGTCTCGATAAATCCGGTTCTGGTTGGGCAGCTTGAACCAGCCCAGGTCCTCGATCTGTTCCTCCCAGTTCACCATCCCGAGAGACAGTCCGGCAAGGCCGACAATGGGCTTGAACGTCGACCCCGGGGCGTATTGTCCATTGATCGCCCGATTGAACAGGGGGGTATCCCGGGAATCCACCAGCGCCTGGTACTGCCGGCTGCTTATCCCGGTAACAAAAAGATTGGGGTCATACCCGGGATTACTCACCATGGCCAAAACGCCCCCGGAACGGGTATCCAGAGCAACGATGGCTCCCCGACGCTGACCCAGAGCAGCCGCGGCCGCAATCTGCAATCGGGAGTCCAGATGCAGAGTGACGTTCTGCCCGGCGACCGCCGGTTTCTTCTCGAGTTCCTGGCGGATTCGCCCATGGGCATCGGTTTCGACCCGCTGGTAACCCACCTCACCGTGCAGCGACTGCTCATAGAACCTTTCCACGCCGATCTTGCCGACGAACCTGGTGGCTGTGTAACGTATCGGATCCAGGCGGCGCAGGTCCTGCTCGGTAATCCGCCGCACCGAGCCGACGGCGTGTGCCAACACGGCGCCCAGGGGGTAGTGGCGAACCAGCTGTTTGCTGATTTCCACACCGGGCAGGCGATGGCGGTTGACCGCGAGCGTGGCGATCTCCCGCGCGCTCAAATTGAGCTTGAGGGCAACCGCCTCGAAAGGACGCCGGCGACGCTTCAATCGCTCGCGAAAACCCTGGAGATCTTCCTCGGAGATCGCAACGAGCGTGTCGAGTTCCGCGATCAACGCATCGAGGTCCGCAATACGCTCTCGTACCAGCGCGAGGCTCAACATGGGTCGATTGTCCGCCAGTAGCACACCGTTGCGGTCGTAGATAAGCCCCCGCCTGGGAGCCAACGGTTGCACCTGAATGCGGTTCGCCTCGGAACGTGTGTGGTAGGCGTCGTGTTGCAATATCTGCAACTGGATCATCCGTCCCACCAGCCCCAACAGCAGGACGGTGGCAATGACAAAAAGTGCGGACGCCCGTGCGCCAAACAACCGGCGTTCGCTCAGACTGTCTTTGATGGAGAGTGACGGCGACATATCAGGCGCGATGATAGGGGTGCCCGGTGAGCAGCGTCCAGGCACGATAAAGCTGCTCTGCGATGATGACCCGGACCAGGGCATGGGGAAACGTGAGCCTGGACAGGGACATTATTTCGTTGGCTCGCTCATGACAGGCAGGCGCCAGCCCATCGGCGCCACCCACCAGCAGAACCACATCATCGCCCATCATTCGCCAGTTCTCGAGTTTCCCGGCCAGCTGCTCGGTGCTGCAGTCCGACCCCCGGGTATCCAGGGCCACCACCCATTCCCTGGAACCTATCTGCGCCAGCATTTTATCCGCCTCGCCCTGACGCAGGCGCGCAACGCTCTGCCCTTTCCTGGACGTGGCGGGAATTTCGACCAACTGCAGCTCGGTTTCTCGCGGCATGCGCCCGGCATACTCCAGATAACCTTCGGTTATCCATCCCGGTATCCGGGTGCCAACGGCCATCAGGCGTATTTTCACCGCAACACCGCGACTCTTCGTTTGAGGAGAGGTTGTCTGTTGCCCGAACAATAACAATACACGCGATTACTTACACCAGCGTTTCAGACCCGGTGGGGAGCTCAGCCCACAATCGCTCCAGATCGTAGAAAGAGCGCGTTTCCGTCTGCATGACGTGGACCAGCACGTCACCGAGATCCACCAGCACCCATTCATGGGTCTCCCGGCCCTCTATTCCTCCCGGTGGACAACCGCCCTTCTTGGTGGACTCCACGACCTGATCCACCAGCGCCTTCACATGACGATTGGAGGTACCGCTAACAATAACCATAAAATCCGTGATGTCCGTAACATCCATCACGTTCAGGCAGACAATATCCCTGCCTTTTCCATCTTTCAGGGTATTAACGACATGATCGCGCAACACTTCAGGACTCACGAATACCTCCGTACAAACCGTGCTCGCAAATATAGGTGTTGACTCGGGGTGGGAGCAAATGATCCACAACCTTACCCGAGCTTATCCGCGCACGTATACCGGAAGCGGAAACGGCGCGCATCTCGTGAGCCAGGAAAAAAACCTTACCCGCGAGGTCTTCCGGTTTTCTATCCACACGACGACGCTCCGTGAGGCGTCGCATATCCTCACCCAACTGCCGCTCTTCGCCCGGACGCTCGAGTACCACGAGATTGGCAAGGTCGAGAATCTCGCGCCAGGATCGCCAACTCGAAAACTCCGCGTAGGCGTCGCTTCCCAACACCCAGGCCACCGCCTCCCCGGGATGTGCTTCGCGCACCGCGCGCAGGGTATCCACCGTGTAGGACGGTCCCCCATGGCTTACCTCTCGATCGTCCGGCACCAACCGAACATCATCCGTACAGGCAAGTTTGAGCATCTCCCAGCGCTGTTCGACCGTCGTTTCGGGTGATGTGCGGTGACTCGGCATCCCGGAGAGGACGAAGTGAATCTTGCGAAGCGCCAGAACGTCACAAACCATCTGGCCGCCGTGGATGTGACCGCGATGGATGGGGTCGAAAGTGCCGCCAAATAAACAAATCAACGGTGGCGTATCTCTCCGTTGCCAAATACAACATATTTCTGGGTCGTGAGTCCTTCGAGGCCAACGGGACCTCGCGCATGCAACTTGTCCGTGGAAATGCCAACTTCCGCGCCGAGGCCATACTCGAACCCGTCAGCGAACTGGGTGGACGCGTTGACCAGCACGGAGGATGAATCCACTTCGGTGAGGAAGCGCCGGGTTCGCATATAGTTGTTGGAAACTATCGCGTCCGTGTGGTGTGAGCCGTGGGTATTGATGTGGCGGATGGCCTCGTCGACGCCGTCCACGACTCGTATCGCCAATATTGGACCCAGGTACTCCGTACCCCAGTCTTCTTCTTTTGCCGGTGCGGCGTCCGGGACCAGGGCGAGCGTTCGCTCGCAACCGCGAAGTTCAACACCAGCCTGGCCATAACGTTGCGCCAGCGTTGGCAGCACCGTCCCGGCAATGTTCTCGGCGATGAGCAAAGTCTCTATCGCGTTACATACCGCGAGTTTTTCGGTTTTGGAGTTCACCGCGATGGCAACCGCCATATCTGGATCGGCATCTTCGTCGATGTAGACGTGGCATATTCCGTCGAGGTGTTTAATGACCGGAATGGTCGATTCGCGGCTCACCCGTTCAATCAGGCTTTCGCCCCCCCGCGGGACGATGATATCCACATAGGCGTTGAGCTTGAGTAACTCGCCGACAACCGCGCGGTCCGTGATGTTGACCAGGTGCACGACTTCCTCCGGCAGACCGGCCGCAACCAGACCCTCGGTAATACAGGTAGCAATTATTTTATTTGATTCGATCGCTTCGGATCCTCCGCGAAGGATGCAGGCGTTACCCGATTTGAGGCATAGGATCGCTGCATCCACCGTGACGTTCGGCCGCGACTCGTAAATGATGCCGATGACCCCGAGTGGTACGCGCATTCTGCCGACCTGAATACCGCTGGGTTGATAGGATAGATCGCTCACCTCGCCAATCGGATCAGGCAGCTTGTCCACCTGCAGGACACCCTCGATCATGTGATCGATGCCCTTATCGTCGAGCAGCAGGCGATCGAGGAGTGGCCGATCGAGGTCATTTGCCTCGGCTCGCGCCATATCGCAGGCATTCGCTTCTTTCATTACCCCGCGAGCCTCATCCATGGCAGCCGCAATCCCCTGGAGAGCCCGGGACTTGGTCCGGGTACTGCAGGCACCGATCAGCCGCGACGCGGATCGTGCATCACGCCCAACCTTCAGCATGTAACTGTGAATGTCTGTCATGGGCCAATTATACTCCACCGGGCCACGGTTCAGCCGCGCAGCTTGGTGACCAACCGGGTAATCTCGGAAAGGCGTTCCCGCGGCCATTGAAGCTGGAGAAGGCTTTGCTTGATTTCAACCTCGATGGGCAACAGCTCCGCCAGGCGCCGTCCCACGGAGCGTGCATCGGCAAAATCGATGTCGAGCTCGAGCTTCTCGATCATCGGATGTTTCATGAGTTCTTTCAGGATTTCCACCAGAGCATGATGCTCTTTACCGATTGCCACCTCGGGTTCCCCGGGCAGGTACTCCACTTTTCCAAGCAGCAGGTGGTCTGACTGCTCCCAGCTTTCCAGAATCCGGAATTTGCGCCCACCGTGGACAACGATACCCAGGCGGCCATTACTGAGCTGATTGAAGTTCACGATCGTCGCCTCGCTCCCCACCTCGAAAACATCCGGCTGGCGGTCATCGGGGCTCGACCGGGAATCGCGGCCACGGCGAATCAACACGGCGCCAAAGGGCACCTCTTCTCGCAGACAGCGGCTCACCATATCCAGATAACGGGTTTCGAATATCTGTAGAGGCAGCTGACCACCTTCGAACAGAACAACACCCAGGGGAAACAACGGAATTTCGTGGCGATCGCCCATTTGCCAACATTAGCATGCTACTCGCCCGGTCGCGCTTTCCCGCCACGGTCGTTAGACTGCGCCGCCGTGGATTGGCTGCAGATCATCATATTGGCCCTGATTCAGGGCCTCACGGAATTCCTCCCGATTTCGAGTTCCGCACACCTCATTCTCCCGGCACAACTCCGCCTCTGGCCGGATCAGGGCCTCCCATTCGACGTCGCGGTGCATCTCGGCACGCTGCTGGCGGTAATGGGCTATTACCGGGTGGATCTCGCCAGGTTTGCAGCCAGTGGCTGGCTGCTGGCGAGCAAACACCAATACGACCGTCACCTCGATCTTCTGCTCAAGATCTGCCTCGCAACATTACCGGTGGCCGTTTGCGGGTTCGTGCTGCGAGATTGGGTCGCGACCGAACTACGCTCGGTCGGCGTGATCGCCGTCACGACTATCGGGTTTGGCCTGCTGCTGTGGGGCGCGGACCGAGGCCGTCCGAAACTCACCGACATCTCCTGGGTACACGCCGCGATCATCGGTGCCGCACAAGCCCTCGCGATCATTCCCGGGGCCTCGCGTTCGGGGGTGACCATCACGGCCGCGTTGGTTCTCGGCCTGACCCGCAGCAGGGCAGCCCGCTTTTCGTTTCTGCTTTCGATCCCCGCGATCGCGGGTGCCGGTCTCTTGACCACCCTGGACCTGATGGAGGTTCCTCATGGGGTACAGTGGCTGGATCTGGCGGTGGGAGGCTTAATCGCGTTTGCCAGCGCCTATGTCTGTATTCATGTTTTCGTCCGTCTCGTGGAACGGATAGGCATGTTTCCCTTCGTCGTCTACCGGTTGACCCTGGGACTCATCTTGCTGGCGATAGCATACGGCGAGCTGGGGTTTTAACTCACCAGCCAGGCGCATCTCCGGAAATTACTCAGCCCTAGAAGGGTATATCGTCGTCGAAGTCATCGTCCGTGAGAGTGGGTGCATTCTGAGGCTGTGACGTGGGTGCGGATGACTCGAATCCGCTGGGTGGAGGTCCACCGGGTGGAGGTCCACTGGGTGGAGGTCCCCCGCCTTCCCCGCCGCGGCCATCGAGCATCTGCATCTCGCGAGCGATAACCTCGGTGCGATAATGTTTCTGCCCGTCCTTCTCCCAGTTGCTCGTGCGCAGGCTGCCTTCGATATAAACCTTGGAGCCCTTACGCAGGTACTCGCCGGCTATTTCGGCAAGCCGGGAAAAACACACCACATCGTGCCACTCGGTTCGCTCCTGCTGCTCACCGCTTTGTTTATCGCGCCAGCCGTCGCTGGTGGCGACGCTGAACTTGGTGATTGGATTGCCGTCCTGGGAATACCGGGTCTCCGGGTCTCTGCCCAGGTTACCGATGAGAATTACCTTGTTGATCCCCCGTGCCATACTCGTGTCTCTTCCATTTATCTGGTTGTCTGGAACTCAACGCGCAGTCTATCGTATCAGTCAAACGAAGCCTACGGTTCGACCCCTCGGGAACGTAAGTCACTCTCCTGCTTGCCTCGAAGTTTCTATCCGTTTATGTTTTCTCGTTTCGCCTTCAGGAAAGTTAGCCAATTGGACACCATAGCCGTACGTGGGGCGCGGACTCACAACCTAAAAAACATCGACATTGACATTCCCCGCGACAAACTAGTTGTCATAACCGGCCTGTCCGGGTCGGGGAAGTCGTCTCTGGCGTTCGATACCCTCTATGCCGAGGGCCAGCGGCGTTATGTGGAATCCCTCTCGGCGTACGCGCGCCAGTTCCTCTCCTTGATGGAAAAGCCCGATGTCGACCACATCGAGGGACTGTCTCCCGCCATCTCCATCGAACAGAAATCCACGTCCCACAACCCCCGTTCCACGGTCGGCACCATTACCGAAATCTACGATTATCTGCGCCTGCTTTTCGCCCGGGTGGGAGAGCCGCGCTGCCCCCATCACGATAAACCGCTGGACGCTCAAACCGTAAGCCAGATGGTCGATCAGGTGATGACCCTACCCGAAGGCAAACGCATCATGTTGCTGGCACCCGTGGTTATCGACCGCAAGGGCGAACACCTGCACGTATTCCAGGAGCTGTTATCGAACGGTTTCATCCGCGCGCGCATCGACGGCCTGGTGGTTGACCTGGATCATCCACCGGATCTCGACAAGAACAAAAAACATACCATCGAGGCGGTCGTAGACCGTTTACGGGTACGGGATGATGTTCAACAGCGGTTGGCTGAGTCTTTCGAAACCGCACTTGATCTCACCGACGGAATCGCAACCATTCGCGATATGGACGACGCCCGCGGCGAAGGTGCGGGCGCTGAAGGCGACCAGGAGGAGATGATATTTTCCGCCCGATTTGCGTGCCCCGTGTGCGGTTACAGCATCAACGAACTCGAACCGCGCATGTTTTCGTTCAACAATCCTGCGGGCGCCTGCTCGGAGTGCGACGGCCTGGGGGTGAAACAGTTTTTCGACCCCGATCTGGTCATACAGAATGCCGAGCTTACCTTGGCCGAAGGAGCCATACGCGGCTGGGATCGGCGCAATGTCTATTATTTCCACATGCTTTCATCCCTCGCAGACCACTACGGATTCGACGTGGAAGCCTCCTTCACAAAGCTGAAGAAAAAACACAAGCACGCGATTCTCTACGGCAGCGGCCGGGAACGGATCGACTTCAGTTACGTCAACGACCGCGGAGACGTCATCCGGCGCCGGCACCGTTTCGAAGGGGTCATTCCGAACATGGAACGCCGTTATCACGAAACCGATTCCAGCCTGGTGCGCGACAATCTGCAGAAGTATCTGCGCGTGCATAGCTGCCCCGGTTGCGGCGGTACGCGACTGCGGGAAGAGTCCCGGCATGTTTTCATCAAACGGACCAACTTACCGCAGATCACTGCGGGTTCTATTGAAGACACACTGAACTACTTCAAGAAGCTCAAACTCACCGGCCGCCGCGGCAAGATCGCGGACAAGATTGTGAAGGAAATCCGCTCTCGCATGCAGTTTCTCGTCGATGTCGGGCTCAATTACCTGACCCTGGACCGTAGCGCCGAGACGCTTTCCGGGGGGGAAGCACAGCGAATCCGGCTCGCAAGCCAGATCGGAGCCGGCCTGGTCGGCGTCATGTACATCCTCGATGAACCATCCATCGGTCTACACCAGCGTGACAACGCGCGATTGTTGCGCACGCTGCAGCACCTGCGCGATCTCGGCAATTCGGTGCTGGTGGTGGAACACGACGAAGAAGCGATACGCTCCGCCGACCACATCATCGACATAGGTCCCGGTGCCGGCGTACACGGCGGCAGGATCGTGGCAGCCGGGAACCTCGAACAGATCCTCAATTCCCGTCGTTCCATTACCGGGAAATACCTGTCCCGGAAGCTGAACATCGCGGTGCCGAAGATGCGGACCTGTTTCAACCGGGCGAAGGTCGTGCGACTCTACGGCGCTTCGGGAAACAATCTCCAGAACATCTCCGTCGATATTCCCTGTGGGCTGTTCACCTGTGTCACCGGCGTCTCGGGATCCGGCAAATCCACCCTCATCAATCAAACCTTGTATCCGCTGGCAGCCACGGCTCTGAACAAGGCAAGTACGCTCACCGCGGCAACTCACGACGGCATCGAGGGTTTGAATTACCTCGACAAGGTGGTTGATATCGACCAGAGCCCCATAGGTCGAACCCCCCGCTCCAACCCCGCGACCTACACGGGGCTCTTTACGCCCATTCGCGAACTGTTCGCGCAGACCCAGGAAGCACGCACCCGGGGTTATCTGCCAGGTCGCTTCAGCTTCAACGTCAAGGGTGGACGCTGCGAGGCTTGTCAGGGGGACGGGGTCATCAAGGTCGAGATGCACTTTCTGCCGGATATCTACGTGCCATGCGACGTGTGCAAAAGTAAAAGATACAACCGGGAAACCCTGGATGTACGTTACAAACAGAAGAACATCAGCGAAGTGCTGGATATGACGGTTGAGGAAGCGCACGTATTCTTCGAACCGGTGCCAATGCTCGCACGCAAGTTGCAGACCCTCATGGACGTCGGACTTTCGTATATCAAGCTCGGTCAGAGCGCGACGACCCTGTCTGGCGGAGAAGCACAACGGGTGAAACTCTCCCGTGAGTTATCCAAGCGGGGCACCGGGAAAACGTTGTATATCCTCGACGAGCCCACTACGGGATTACATTTTCACGATATCGCGCAACTTCTGGTCGTGTTACATCGACTACGGGATCAGGGTAATACGATCGTCGTGATCGAACACAATCTGGATGTCATCAAGACCGCCGACTGGGTAATCGATCTCGGTCCCGAAGGGGGCTCGGGTGGTGGTCAGATTGTTGCCGTGGGTACGCCCGAGGAACTGATGAAAAAGAAAGGCTCGCACACCGGCCGCTTTCTGAAGAAGGTTCTGAAGTAGGAAAGGGGAAGAGTAAAAAGACGTTTTTACTCTTCGGATTCGAGATCTTCCGCGTCTTCATCCGGGATGGGTCGGTCGACAAGCTCGATAAAGGCCATTGGCGCCGAATCACCAACGCGGTTGCCACACTTGAGGATGCGGGTGTAGCCTCCCGGGCGATCCTGATAACGCGGCCCCAGTTCCATGAAAAGTTTACCGACGGCAGCCTTGTCGCGGGTACGCGAAAACGCCAGCCGCCGGTTCGCAACGGAGTCTTGTTTTGCCAGGGTGATCAACGGTTCCGCCACACGGCGAAGTTCCTTGGCTTTCGGCAAAGTCGTTTTTATCACTTCATGTTCGATGAGCGATACCGCCATGTTGCGAAACATCGCCTGGCGATGTGAGCTCGTACGATTGAGATGTCGTCCACTTTTACGATGGCGCATTGTTCATTATTACCTTGTTACCCGGTACCCAACCGGTGGCTTTCCGGAGCGACCTTGTCGTTGCTTCTGAGGCTCGGAGGCGGCCAGTTTTCCAGGCGCATACCCAGCGACAATCCACGCGACGCCAGCACGTCTTTGATTTCGGTCAACGACTTCTTGCCGAGATTTGGCGTCTTCAACAGCTCCACCTCCGTGCGCTGAATCAGATCACCGATATAGTAGATGTTCTCCGCTTTCAGACAGTTTGCAGAACGTACGGTAAGCTCGAGGTCATCAACCGGACGGATGAGAATCGGATCGATCTCTTCTTCCTTCTCTTCCTCTATCGGCTCACCTTCGTTCTCTATATCGACGAACACCGCCAGCTGATGTTGCAGAATAGTTGCGGCGCGGCGAATGGCCTCCTCAGGTTCGATAGTGCCATTGGTTTCCAGATCCAGAACCAGCTTGTCCAGATTGGTTCGCTGTTCGACACGGGCGCTCTCAACGCTGTACGCAACACGTCGCATCGGACTATAGGTGGCATCCAGACGGAGCACGCCAATCGGCCGCATCTCCTCTTCTTCAGCTTGAGTGTCTACGGGTTCATAACCACGACCACAGGTTACCCGGGCTTCGATGCGAATCGCTCCATTGTCGTTCAACGAACAGATCAAGTGATCCGGGTTGGCAATCTCGACGTCCTGGGTCAGCTGAAAATCTCCAGCCGTAACCTGTCCGGTGCCAGACTTGTTGAGCGTTATCAACGCTTCTTCCTGACCATGCAGAACGACCGCAATGCCTTTCAGATTGAGCAGGATGTCGATGACATCTTCCTGTACGCCTTCGAGCGTGCTGTATTCATGCAGCACGCCATCAATCTGCACTTCCGTAACTGCAGCCCCGGGCATCGACGACAGCAGAATTCTCCGCAGGGTGTTACCCAGCGTGTGACCAAAACCACGCTCGAGTGGTTCGAGGGTAACTTTCGCCCGAGTTGGGCTGATCACCTCCAGACCGATGTGGCGAGGGGTTAGAAATTCGGTAACCGACTGTGCCATAGATTCCGTCTCCTTGAGCTCGGATTACTTGGAGTAAAGCTCCACGATAAGATTTTCGTTAATTTCCGAAGGCAGTTCACCGCGATCGGGTATGCGTCTGAAAGTGCCCTCCTTCTTGTCCGGATCAACGTCCACCCATTCCACCGGTGAGCGCTGACCTGCCAGCTGGAGTGCTGACTGAATTCGTAGTTGTCCACGCGCGCCTTCCACCACGGCAACGATATCGTCCGCATGCACCTGATAGGAGGCAATGTTCACAACATGGCCGTTCACCATGATGGCTTTGTGTGATACCAACTGTCGCGACTCGGCGCGGGTCGAGCCGAAACCCATACGATAAACTACGTTGTCCAGGCGACCTTCCAGCAAGCGCAGCAGGTTCTCACCCGTTGCCCCTTTTTGTCGATCCGCTTTCTTGTAGTAATTTCGAAACTGCTTTTCGAGCACGCCGTACAAGCGCCGGACTTTCTGTTTCTCACGCAACTGGACCGCGTAGTCGGTCAGTCGCGTACGGCGGGCACCGTGCTGACCGGGAACCTGTTCGATCTTGCACTTCGAATCGATGGGGCGCACCCCACTCTTCAAGTACAGATCCGTACCTTCCCGGCGGGACAGCTTGAGTTTCGGACCTAAATAACGGGCCATACCCTAAATTCTCCAGACAATTCTAAACACGACGACGTTTCGGCGGTCGACATCCATTGTGCGGAATGGGTGTCACGTCGGCAATACTGTTAATTCTCAACCCCGCAGCGTTCAAAGCACGCACCGCCGACTCCCGTCCAGGACCCGGCCCTTTGATGAGCACCTCGACACTTTTCATGCCGTGTTCAATCGCCGTGTTGGCCGCGGTCTCGGCAGCAACCTGAGCCGCAAACGGAGTGCTTTTTCGAGAACCGCGAAAACCCGAACCACCGGCCGTCGCCCAGCACAGCGCATTACCCTGTCGATCACTGATCGTGATGATGGTGTTATTGAACGATGCGTGTACGTGGGCAACTCCATCCACGACCACACGTTTGACTTTCTTTTTGTCTGCCATCGATGTGTCCTATTTCCTGATCGGGCGCCGCGGACCTTTTCGCGTGCGCGCGTTCGTTCGAGTCCTCTGACCATGCACCGGCAACCCTCGCCGATGGCGAACACCTCTGTAACAACGCAGATCCATGAGACGTTTTATGTTCATGGCAACTTCCCGACGGAGGTCGCCCTCCACTCGTACTTTGGCAATCTCCGCGCGCAGCGCGTCCAGATCCACTTCTTCGAGATCCTGTATTCTGGCGTCGGGCTTCACACCCGCCGATGCACAAACACGTTTCGCGGTAGACGTTCCAATGCCGTAGATATACGTCAGTGAAACACCTGCATGTTTGTAGTCTGGTACGTTAATACCGGCAATACGTGCCATTTATCGTTGCTCCGTTTGCTTGAGTCAGGTTAACCCTGACGCTGCTTATGTCGCGGCTCGGACTTGCAGATCACGCGAACTACGCCCTTGCGTTTCACGATCTTGCAGTTCCTGCACATTTTTTTGACAGATGCTCGTACTTTCATCGTTACCTCGGTGCCAATACCGGCCTATCTGGGTCCCTTGCGGCTATAACTCTTGAGATTCGACTTCTCCATCAACTTTGCATACTGACTGCTCATCAGGTGCGCCTGGACTTGTGACATGAAGTCCATCGCAACGACGACCACGATGAGCAGCGCCGTACCGCCAAGCTGAAAAGTGACGTTGAAAAACACGATCATGAACTCGGGCAACAGACACACCAAGGTGACGTATCCAGCGCCAAACACCGTCAGCCGCGTGATGACA
>JAPUJX010000540.1 GCA_027295975.1 Gammaproteobacteria bacterium | reverse complement strand
CCAGCCAGAGTCATCGAACGCCTTTCATTCTTGTCTACGAACTGCCGTCGTCGCAGCGTAACATGGCCTACCCGCTTGCGCCTCGCCGCCCGCTCTCGTCATACTGCGCCCGATGGCCGAAACACGAGAACGACCGTTCGCGGGCAGAGTGGCGCTGGTCACCGGCGGCAGCCGTGGGTTGGGGCGGGCGATGTCACTGGCGCTCGCGGCGCGCGGCGCCGATGTGGTAGTGACCAGTCGCAAGATAGAAAGCTGCAACCAGGTGGCCGGGGAGATTGCCGCCCTCGGCCGTGAGGCCCTGGCATACGCTTGCCATGTTGGTCACTGGGGCGAAATTGACGGTCTGGTTGATGCGGCTTACGCCCGGTTCGGGAAGATCGACATTCTCATCAACAACGCCGGAATGTCACCCCTGTATCCGAAGTTGAGCGATATTTCCGAAGAACTTTTCGACAAGGTGGTCGGAGTGAACCTGAAAGGTCCGTTTCGGCTTTCGGCTCTGGTTGGCGAACGCATGGCGGCCGGTGACGGGGGTGCGATCATCAACATCAGCAGCACGGCGTCGCTGAACCCGAGCCCGGGCTCGGAACCCTATGGCGCCGCGAAGGCGGGGCTCAACGCCATTACCCGCTCGTTTGCTTTTGCCTATGGGCCCAAGGTGCGGGTGAACTGCATCGTGGCGGGGCCTTTTCTCACGGATATCTCCAAGGCGTGGGATATGGAAGCTTTCGAGAAACGGGCCGCGACCAGTCTGGCATTGAAACGCGGTGGACAACCGGAGGAAATCGTTGGCGCGGCGCTGTTTCTTGCCGGCGGCGGCGGAGCTTTCACCACGGGCACCACGGTGCGGGTGGATGGTGGAACGCCGTAGTTTACTGTTATGGACATGGAGGGCAGCACCGCCAGGCCATCAGGGCGCGGATGACGGCCGAGCTGAGATCATTGCCGGTCAACGTTTCCAGGGTCTCCAGCCCGCCGGGATTCGCAACGTTCACCTCCATCAGATAGGGATAGGCGATATCCACGGCCGCAAATCCGACACCTCGTGCCAGTAAATCTTCGGCAATTCCGGCCACCAGAGATTTCTCCCGTGCGTTCAACGTGGTTGTTTGCGCTTCCGCGCCGGTTGCGATGTTAGCGACGCCGTCGCGGGGTTTTCTCAGGTAACTGCCGATGATGTGTCCGCCCGCAACGAGGGTGCGGGTCTCTCCCTGTTCTATCTCGGGTACATAACGCTGGAGAAGGCAATACTCCCGCCGTTCACCGCCGGTGAGTTGCTCGAGGACCCGGCGATGATCGATTCCGGGCGCGAGAAAGTGCACGTCGCGGCCAAAACTTCCGGCAGTGGGTTTTGCTACCCAGGTTCCGCCTTGATCGAGCACCTGAAGAAGGGTGTCTACATCGTTGCCCGCATGGGTTTCGGGCATGTGTTCCAGCCAGCGGTACTTGCCGTGCAGATGCAGGAACACATCCACTTCGGTCACGAATCGCGTCTGTTCGAGCTGACCTAGAAGCTGCATCCGATCGAAGAAGGTGGTTTTACGGCCGAAACCCATCAGCCAGATAAGGTCGAAACGTGTTTCCTTGTACGGACCGAGGCAGATGGTGCCTTTACTCAACTTCACGCAGTCATGATCGAGTTCGATGACACCCCAGCCTTCCCCACGGAACGCGTTGGGCAGGCGTTTGTGGTTGTCGTTACGGGCTAACGCGGCATCGCCGATCAGGAAGAGAATCTCAGGCATCTATCTTTTATGCTCGGCTTCGGAATCACCCATCGATGGCTATGTGTCGCGATTGCTCGCTGACCCGGTTCAGCCACCCTCGCACGTTCGGGAAGTTTCCGAGATCGTAGTTGCCCTGATGAGCGACATGGGTATAAGCATAAAGGGCGATATCGGCGATGGAGTAGTCATCTCCGACAAAAAACTTGCTCGTTTTGAGGTGCTGCTCCATCACCGCCAGGGCTGCGAGCCCACGCGGGTGGTTTGCCTCGATTTGTGCCGCGTGCCCGTCTGCATCACCCAGCAGGTGAATCCACGCGCGGTTTGTGGCGATAAAGGGTTCATGACTGTACTGCTCGAAGAACAGCCACTGCAAAACCAGCGCATGTGGATAAGATTCGACCGGCAGATAGTTGGATCCCCGGGCCAGGTAGCAGAGTATGGCATTCGACTCGGCCAGCGTTCGCCCATCGTTCAACACCAGTAGCGGTACCCTGCCGTTCGGATTCAGCGCGAGAAACTCTTTCGTGCGGGTTTCTCCACTGAAAATGTCCGTGGGTACCCGCTTGTAGGCCAGATCCAACTGGTGCAGCAACAGCCGCACCTTGTAACAGTTACCCGAATCTCCCATCTCGTAAAGCCGATACATTGGTCGTTTCCTCCTGAGGCTCAAGGATTTGAGGTGTACCGAAAGGTGTTAAACTCAGGAGTCTGATGAACAGCCCCACCAATCTGATGGATCACAGCTTACCTCCGGAGCGGGTGCCCGTATACGAGCCGGAACAGCTGGACGATGCCCGACGGCAAACGCTGAAGGCGGAAATTACCGAGCTCTTGCGAGCCCGGGGGGCGGTGCTGGTCTCCCACTACTACGTTGACGGTGACGTGCAGGATCTCGCGGAGGAAACCGGCGGCTGCGTGGCGGATTCCCTGGAGATGGCCAGATTCGGACGGGATCACGATGCCAGCTCGCTGGTGGTTGCGGGGGTTCGTTTCATGGGTGAGACCGCCAAGATTCTCTCCCCGCACAAAAGGGTGTTCATGCCCACCCTGGATGCCGAATGTTCGCTGGATCTCGGTTGTCCGCCGGATGAATTCGAGGCGTTCTGCAAGGAACATGATGACCGCACCGTGGGGGTGTATGCCAATACCTCGGTGCGGGTGAAGGCGTTGGCGGATTGGGTGGTGACCAGTAGCGTGGCGCTCCCGATTATCGATGTGTTGGATGCCCGGGGCGAAAAAATCCTCTGGGCGCCGGATAAGCACCTCGGTCGTTACATCCAGGCGCAAACCGGCGCGGACATGTTGCTCTGGAGTGGCGCCTGTATCGTCCACGAGGAGTTCAAATCCAAGGCGCTGTTCGACCTCAAAGCCGTGTACCCGGAAGCCGGGGTGTTGGTGCATCCGGAGTCACCGGCCGCGGTTATCGATATTGCCGATGTGGTGGGATCCACCAGCCAGATCATCAAAGCCGCGGGTGAGTTGCCCAACGAATTATTTATCGTCGCTACCGACCGGGGAATTTTTCACAAGCTCAGGCAACGCAACCCGAGCAAACGCTTCATCGAGGCGCCTACGGCCGGTGATGGAGCCACCTGCCGAAGTTGCGCCCACTGTCCCTGGATGGCCATGAACGAACTGAGCCGGCTGGCCGACTGTCTACGGTCCGACGAGCAGATGACGGCCAATGAAATCGCAGTGGATCCTGAAATTGGCCGCCGCGCCATGACGCCCTTGACCAGGATGCTCAACTTCCAGGCCTGAAAAGGGCTTTCGGCAGGGAGAACGCGAGGGAACCTCTGATTAAACGAGAATTAATCAGAGGTTCCCTAGGATCTTGCGATGCGTATTGCGGCGCGCAGATCGTCGATGCGCTGGTCGAGCCGGGCGTGCAGCTTCGTGTCGTTCCTGCTCACCAGGCCCCGGGCATATTGCAGATGTTGGATGGCTTTCTGATAGTTGCCGTGCAGCGCAAAAAATTCGGCGCGTGCCCGATGCACGCCGACGATGTTTCCTGCGAGTCCCGACACTTCCGCCAGGTTGTACCACACATCGATGTCGCCCTTGTTCACCCGGCTCTGGCGTTGCAGAA
>JAPUJX010000054.1 GCA_027295975.1 Gammaproteobacteria bacterium | reverse complement strand
CGATCAGAATGCGCTGGTGAATCTCTTCACAGACAGAAAAATTGCCTACACGACGCTCGGCGCTGAAAGCCTGGAAACGGCCATGGAGAAGCGCTGGCACCTAGATCGATTCATGGACGGCTCCGTGTTCTACCTCGAGTTCAACTTTCGTTCCCATCGGTTGACCAGCAACTATCATCTCCGCAAAGCCATGCAACTGGCCATAGACCCTGCGGAACTCGTTTATAAAGTCACAAAAATTCCCGGTTATCTGCCGGCCGAATCCATATTTCCAGTCTGGCTGCGAGGGGTTGACGGCTTTTTCCGTCAGGAGTATCCGGCACCGAAAATAACGGTGGATCTCCAGGCCGCGAGAAATCATCTGGAAAAAGCCAAACAGGAGTTGGGGATCAGCCAGATACCCCCCCTCGTCATGCTGACGGGTGACAACCCGGTTTCCAACATCCAGTCCGAGTATTACCAGGGGGCGCTCAAGAAAAACCTGGGGTTGGACATCAAGATCGACAAGCAGATCTTCAAGCAGCGCCTGGCGAAGATGACCTCCGGCGACTTCGACATGGTGCTGGCCGGCTGGGGTCCCGACTACGACGATCCGCTGACCTTCGGCGATCTGTTTGCCAGCTGGAACCTGAATAATCGGGGTCGATACGACAATTCCGAGCTCGACCGCCAGGTACGTATTGCCCAGAACGAGAGCGATCCACGAACCCGGATGAACGCTTTTGCCGAGATTCAACGAATTATCATCGAAGATGTCGTCGTTCTGCTCGGCTACGAGCGCGGCCTCGTCTACGTTACCGATCCACGTCTGACGGGTCTGGTCCGGCGCCAGGCTGGCGCCGATCCGGATTTCACCAACGCCTACATCGTCGATAACGCAAACTAGTGTCTGTCTAGTGCCTGGATCGCATTTCAGAGAGACGGGACGGTAGATGCTGCGTTATACGCTGAAACGGCTGCTGCAGGGGGTGATAACGGTCTGGTTCATCGCCACCGCAACCTTCATCGCCATGCACAACGTGCCGGGAAATCCACTGGCCAACGAAAAGGCCGTTACCGCGGAAATCCGCGCCAACCTGGAGGCCAAATACGGCCTCGACAAGCCTCCGCTGGAACAATACGTCATTTACATGGGTAACCTGCTCAGGGGCGATTTTGGTATCTCGTTTACCCAGCAAAATCGCGAAGTGAACGACATCATTCGTGAACACTTTCCCGTGTCGGCGACACTCGGCATTCTTGCCATTGTGTTCGCGGGACTGGGCGGTGTGCTCTGGGGCGCGCTGACCGCGCTGTATCGCAATCGCCTGCCCGATTTCGTCATCATGTTTCTGGTCATTCTCGGCATCTCGGTGCCGAGCTTCGTGGTTGCCGCCATCAGTCAACTGAGCATCGTGAACCTCAACGCTTTGTTGAATATATCTTTTCTGCCGGTCGCCGGATGGGGCACCATCTGGCACATGCTGGTGCCGTCGCTGGTGCTCGGGCTCGGCACCATGGCCTATCTGACACGGCTCATGCGCTCCTCCATGTTGGAAATCGTCAACGCGGACTTCGTGCGCACCGCAAAATCCAAGGGATTACCGGCGACCCGCATCTTCACCAACCATCAACTGAGAAACGCGATTCTACCCGTAATCACCGTGCTCGGACCTTCCATTGCCGCCATCACCACCGGGGGTTTCGTCGTTGAGTTCGTATTTGCCATTCCGGGCCTGGGCCGTTATTTCGTGCAGGCGGTACAACAGCTCGATTACACCGTGATCATGGGGACAACCGTGTTCTACGGCGCATTCCTGGTGTTCATGGTGATTGTCGTCGATCTTCTCTACGGCCTGGTAGACCCACGAGTGAGGTTGGAGTAGTCGTGACGGAAGCCGCCTTCGACGCTCCGGATTTCGAACCCATCGTTCACTCGCGCAAGGTGCAGAGCATCTCGCGACCCTCATTGTCGTACTGGCAGGACGCGTGGATTCGCCTCAAAGCCAATACCCGCGCACTCATCTCTCTGTATATCGTCATCGGACTCATGGCGTTCACGATCCTCGGACCTGTTCTGTGGAGGGTCGATCCCGCGTTGCAGGATCTCGACCAGATCAGTATCCCACCCGGCACCGATCGCCAGGCGACCCTTGTTGCGCCATTTCGACCCTGGGACGGAACCACCTTACTGGAGGTAACTGGCGGCCTGCGGTTAGCCGAAACCGCAACCACACAATCGGTGAGGTTGTTGTGGGATCCCGTAGAAGGCTCGAGCGGCTACCGCATCTACCGTAACCTGTTTCCGGTGGGACCCGAGCGCGCCTTAGGCCTACCGTTGGCAGAAAATTTCTCGGCGCAGGACGTCGCCTTCGAGGATCGCCTGGATCTCGTACCCGGACGCTACTACTACTCGGTGCTGGGGGTCGACGAATCCGGCGAGGAAGTGGGGTACCTGGAAACGCTGGAGGTTGACGTCTTCCGCGTGATCACCCTCGAGGAGGCGACCCTCCGTGGATGGGTTGACGATACCGCCAATCTTCAAATCGGCGATGCGGTGACGCTCGGCTTACATCCCCTTGGCACCGATTACCTTGGACGCGACATGCTTGCGAGGCTGATGTACGGGGCGCGGGTGTCACTTTTCATCGGCATCTGCGCGCCATTCATCTACGTGCTGTTCGGGGTGATGTATGGGAGCGCGGCCGGTTTTGTCGGCGGCAGATTCGACCAGATTCTAATGCGGTTCGCCGACTTCGTCGTCGCCCTGCCATTCCTGCTTTTTATGATTCTTTTCAAAATCGTATTCGACATCGGCCCTGGTGAGATCGGCATCATTGCGGCCTCCCTGCCCATGCTGACCGCCCTGGTGGTCCTCTCCTGGCCCGCTACCGCCCGGCTGGTACGCGGACAGATCCTGCAGATACGTCAGGAGGCCTACATCAGCGCATCCCAACTCCTCGGCGCCAAAACCAACTACCTCGTGCTCCGGCATATGATTCCCAACACCATGGGCGTCATTCTCGTCACGCTCACCTTTGCGGTGCCGAGCGCGATCTTCACCGAAGCGTTTCTGTCGTTTATCGGCATGGGCGTGTCGCCGCCGACCCCGTCCTGGGGCAGCATGTGCAACGAGGGCATCAAAACCATGTTGACCCACCCCCACGAGCTGATTTTTCCGGCGCTGCTCATCAGCACAACCGTACTCGCATTCAATCTACTCGGGGATGGTTTGCGCGATGCTCTGGATGCGCGCATGAGGTCAACGGAGTGAAGACATATTCAACGAAGGGGTCGCACGAAGGGGTCGCAATGAGCGGGGCAACGAGCGCGCCGTTGCTGGACGTGCAGGACCTGCGCGTGGAATTCGATACCTACGGTGGGACGGTCCAGGCCGTGCGCGGCATCGATTTTTCCGTCGAGCCTGGCAAGACCCTCGCCATCGTGGGTGAATCCGGCTGTGGCAAATCGGTGTCGGTGCAGAGCATCCTCGGTCTCATCCCGATGCCTCCCGGGCGCATCACCTCCGGTGTAGCGAGGTTCAGAGGAACGGATATCCTCGGGCGCAAGGAGATCGACGGCCAGGACATCCGTGGTTCGCAGATAGGCATGATCTTTCAGGATCCGATGACCTCGTTGAACCCGACCATGAACATCGGCTCGCAGATTGGCGAAACCCTGGAAGTTCACCGTGGTTATTCGAAGAAACGGGCTTTCAACCGAGCCATCGAGCTACTGGAGATGACCCGCATTCCGGAAGCCGCCAAACGTGCCAGACAATATCCCTTCGAATTCTCGGGCGGCATGTTGCAGCGAGCGATGATCGCCATGGCCATCGCGTGCGAACCATCTCTGCTGATCGCCGATGAACCGACCACCGCGCTGGATGTCACCATCCAGGCGCAGATACTGGATCTCCTGGGCGATCTGCAACGTGAGCGTGGCAT
>JAPUJX010000539.1 GCA_027295975.1 Gammaproteobacteria bacterium | reverse complement strand
CAGCACCGGGGTTCTGGCGTTGAAACAAACGTCGGCGGTGAGGCCGTTAGCTTCATCGGTGCAGGTGACTCGTAATACGTTCAGCGGTTCGATTACTTCGATCTCCAGTGGGCCTACCCGGGTATCGAGCCGTTCCATGTGCATGGCTTTCGAAGCATGGACGTTGTACTGCTTGTTTCCGGTGATGACGCAAAAAGAGGCATCCATGACGTTCAGGTGCGGGTAGACGCCGAGTGCCGCCGCGAAGAACAGATCTCCTTCCAGGGCATACCCGTTGAAGAAGTAACGGTCGTAGAAGTTTCGATCGGAGCCTGAGTAGGCGATTGGCTCTGGAGTTTGATGGATTGGATAGTCGTCGGCTTTTGTTAACATCAGGCTTCTCAAAAGTTACTCCGCGAGGATTCAGACTACCGATGGACTGGGAGTGCTACAAGCGACTGTGTGATCGGCCCGATATCTGGTCGCGCTGGATGCTCGAGCAGACATTGGAGCTTCTCGATCAGACGGAAATGTCGAAACCCATCAGGAGGGCGATGGTTCGGGCGCCGATAGCCAAACCCGAAGATCATCGCGGAGGAGGCGCAACCGACATGTTCGAACTGACCCTGACATCGACGGAGGTGAACATGGTGAGCGAACTGGTGGTGGCGGCGATAGCTGGGGGCAAGACCACAACTGGCACAAAAAATCGAGGCTTCGGCGGGTTCCGCGAAGCCTGGGAAGAATATCGGCGGTTTCTGGAGAGCTAAAAAGAGGAGAAATGATGAGCAGCGCCATAACGACGGTTCGAGAATTGATCGACGGGTTCAATGCGATCGACATGGAGCGAATCACCGCATGTTTCGCGAGTGACGCGGTTTACCACAACATTCCCATGGAGGCCGTTCAAGGTGTGGATTCGATCCGGAAAGTGATCAGCCAGTTCATGGGCAGTGCAAGCGAAGTGCAGTGGGATCTGCTGAACATAGCCGAAGCCGACGCCGGAACGTGCTCACGGAGAGGCTGGACAAGTTCAAGATCAACGATAGTTGGATCGAATTGCCGGTGATGGGTACGTTTGTGGTTAAAGACGGGAAAGTGGCGGCATGGCGTGACTATTTCGACATGAATCAGTTCCAGGCTCAGATTGCCAAAACCACGGGCGGCTGAAATTTGTTCAGCAAAGTGCTCGTAGCCAATCGCGGCGCCATCGCGCGCCGGGTTATCCGTGCCTGCTCGGAACTCGGCATTGCCTCGGTTGCCGTGTACTCGGAAGCCGATGCAGGTGCCCCGTACCTGGCGGAGGCGAGCGAGGCTCATGCCCTGGCCGGTAACACCGCCAACGAAACCTATCTGAACCGTTCGGCCTTACTCGGGGTGTTGCAAGCGAGCGGTGCCGATGCCCTGCATCCTGGTTACGGGTTCCTGGCCGAAAAAGAAGATTTTGCGCGATCCGTCATCGCCGCCGGCGCAACATTCATAGGTCCCGATCCGAAATGGCTGGGGGCGATGGGAGATAAAATAGCGGCGCGTAAGCTCATGGCTGACGCCGCCTTTCCGGTGTTCGCGGGCAGCGAACACCTGGAAGATCTCGATCAGGCGTTGGTAGCCGCCGGGACCCTCGGTTATCCGCTGATGTTGAAGCCATCTGCCGGAGGTGGTGGTATCGGCATGCGTGTGGTGCGCGATGAAGAGGAATTAAGAAAAAGTTTCGCCTTGACCCGGAAGATGGCAATGGCGGCCTTCGCCGATGCTGGCGTCTACCTGGAATCCTGGCTCGACGCTCCGCGCCACGTGGAGTTCCAGTTGCTGGGAGACAACGAAGGTCGAGTGGTACACGTCCACGAGCGCGACTGCTCAATACAACGGCGCCATCAGAAAATAATCGAGGAGTCACCGGCCCCGGGGCTCGAACGAACGGAGGTTGAGGAGATTGCGAAATCCGCGGCCGAGACGGCGCAGCGGCTCGGATACAACAACGTGGGCACGTTGGAGACATTGCGGGACAACTCCGGGGATTACGGGTTTCTGGAGATGAATACGCGCATTCAGGTGGAGCACGGCGTCACCGAAGCAGTGACGGGGCTGGATCTGGTCGCCGAGCAGATTCGTCTGGCGTCCGGAGCGCCCCTGCCTGAAATACCTGAACTACACGGGCACGCGTTGGAGGCGAGGGTCTACGCGGAAGACCCCGAAACCCATATGCCGTCGACCGGTGTATTGCAGCGGTTTTGCTACCCGGTCCTGGAGGGGGTTCGAGTGGAGACCGGTTACTGCGAAGGGCAGGCGGTCACGCCTTATTACGATCCTCTTCTCGCTAAGGTCATTGGTTGGGGAGTAACCCGGGAACAGGCCATAGGCCGTGTGCTCGTCGGGCTGCGGGCGTTTTCCGTGCTGGGGGTGAAGACCAATATTCCACTGTTGACCCGGGTGCTGCAGGATGGTGAATTTCTTCACGGTCATGTACACACGGGATTTCTCCAGGATTTTTAATCATGAACAGCGTAATTGGGAGGTTGTATGGCTCGGCACGAAGTCGAAAGTGAAGTACAGGGCAGAGTTTGGAAGATAGAGGTAGGCGTCGGCGATCGCGTCGCGGAAGGGGATGTATTGATGATACTCGAATCCATGAAAATGGAGATCCCGGTGGAAAGCCCGGTAGCTGGATCCGTTATGGAGCTTCGTGTGAAGTTGGAGGAAGCGGTTGCAGAGGATCAGGTGCTTGCCGTGCTGGAAAGC
>JAPUJX010000538.1 GCA_027295975.1 Gammaproteobacteria bacterium | reverse complement strand
CCGGGATTGTTCTCGAGCATGAACGCATAAGCTTCCAGGATCTGCTGACGACGATTGTTAGCCATGGGTAATCTTGGTTCCGACACCCGCGTCCGTGAACAGTTCCAGCAGCAGAGCATGAGGGACGGTGCCGTCGATGATCTGTGCGCTGGCCACGCCGTTGTTCACTGCGGAGAGTGCACATTTCGTTTTTGGCAACATGCCGTGGGTGATGGTACCGGCTTCGACCAGGGCATGAACCTCCTCGCTCGTCAGACTCGCGATGGTTACCCCTTCGGTGTCGAGAATACCGGGCGTATTGGTCAGCAGAATGAGTTTTTCAGCGCCGATGGTCTCAGCCACTCGGCCGGCCACCAGGTCGGCGTTGATATTGTAAGACTCGCCGTTTTCACCGACGCCGATGGGGGCGATTACTGGAATGAAGTTCTCTTTCACCAGAACCTCTAATACGCTCGCATTGACTTCCGTCACGTCGCCGACGCTGCCAATGTCGATAATTTCCGGAACATCCAGTTCGGGGGAAGCCTGGCTGAGGGTCAGTTTGCGTGCACGGATGAGATTGCCGTCCTTACCGGTGATGCCTACGGCTCGGCCGCCGTTGTTGTTGATGACCGAAACGATATCCTGATTGACCAACCCGCCGAGCACCATTTCGACGACGTCCATGGTTTCGGCATCGGTAACCCGCATGCCATGAACAAATCGTGTGGGGATGTTGAGCCGGTCGAGCAGTTCACCAATCTGAGGTCCACCGCCGTGCACGATTATGGGATTCAAGCCAACCAGTTTGAGGAGCACGATGTTCTGGGCGAACGTACGCTTCAGCACGTCGTCGACCATGGCGTTCCCACCGTACTTGATGACCAGGGTGGTGCCATGGAATTTCTGGATGTAGGGCAGCGCCTCGGTCAGGACGCTGGCAATGTTGCGCGCTTCTGATTCTGAAATTGGCATGGGTTAGCGGAACTTGAGTGAAGGATCCACCGTAGCAAGCTGGGCCTGGAACACGTCCTGGATCCGATCCAGCGCCTGTTGATCGTCTGCCTCGAATCTGAGTGATAACACCGGGCTCGTATTCGACGGGCGGACGAGCCCCCAGCCGTCCTGGTAATCGACCCGCAACCCGTCGATTGTGGTGTGGGTGCCGTCTCCGAAATCGCATTCGGCGAGTTTCTCCATGATCAGAAACTTCTCCTCCTCTGTTGTGGCGATCTTGATTTCGGGGGTGGCGCAGGTAACGGGAAACTGGGCAAACAGTTCGTCTGACGTCATACCTGCGGAACCCAGGATTTCAAGCAGGCGTGCCGCCGAGTAGATTGCATCGTCGAAACCGTACCAGCGCTCTCCGAAGCAGATGTGCCCGCTGAACTCACCGGCGAGCAGCGCTTCGGTTTCCTTCAACTTGGCCTTCATATGCGAGTGGCCGGTTTTCCACATGATGGGTCTGCCGCCGAGCTCGCTGATGAGGTTGTTGAGATGGCGGCTGCATTTGACGTCGTAGATGATGTCGGCACCGGGATTTCTACTCACGATGTCCTGAGCGAACAACATGAGCAGTTTATCCGGCCAGACGATCTCACCGCTGGCAGTGACCACGCCGATGCGGTCCCCGTCGCCGTCGAAGGCTAATCCCAGTTCGGCGTTTTCCGCCTGGACCACGGTAATGAGGTCTTCGAGATTCGCAGGATCCGAAGGATCGGGGTGATGGTTGGGGAAATCTCCATCAACCTCGCAGTACAGGGGTACCACCTCGCAACCCAACTCTTCGATCAAGCGGGGTGCGATGATGCCTGCAACTCCGTTGCCACAGTCGACCACCACTTTCACCGGCTCGGCCATGGCGACGTTTTCCAGAATCCGTTCTATGTATTGGTCGTTGAGGTTTTTGGTTTGTATCTTGCCAGTACCCTTGCTGAGCCGGTTTTCTCTGATGCGCAGCTTCAGCTCTTGAATGCGCTCCCCGCCCATCGTCTCACCCGCCATCATCATCTTCAGGCCGTTGTACTCCCGGGGGTTGTGACTGCCGGTGATCATGATTCCGGAGCCCGTCTCCAAAGCGAAGGTCGAGAAGTACAGAAGCGGCGTCGGTACCATGCCTATGTCCACGACGTTTACGCCGCCTTCCGTAAGTCCTCGACCGAGGGCGGTGTTCAATGCTTCACTGGAGTGACGTCCATCGCGCCCGACTGTTATGCGGGTCTGTTTCTGTTCGATTGCCTCGGCGGCATAAGCACGACCAATCCAATAGACGACCTCTTCGGTGAGGTTGGTGGTGGTGATTCCGCGAATATCGTAAGCGCGAAAAATCTCATCGGCGAACTCGAGATCCTCGGCTCCCTTTTCTTCATTGACTTCGATGCCAAAATTTTCGTTGGCGTCGTCGGCGACGTTGACTTCCAGGAAGCGACCACCCTTCTTGGTCTCTTCCTTCAGCAGCAGATCGATCTCGCTGGTGGCTGGTTCACCCTGACTTTTCGACTCGCCGCGGCGTTGTGCCGGGGGGGCGGCTCGCCCGCCCATGGATTTGCCTCCCGCGCGTGCAACAACCGCAACCCCCGCGGCAATCTGCTCAAAAAGAGGTAACCGGTAGCTGTCGAGCTTGGATGAACGCCCACGCATCACGCGGCTGGTAAAGTCCACCAGGGTGTTGGAATCTTCCTGCAGCTTGCGAGACAGGATATTGAACGCGAGGCTGGTTCCACCGAGCAGCGTGCCCAGCGCAACCGCCAGAGCCGCGAGTAATTGGGGTAAAGTGGCGAGATCGCCGCTTGCATTACCGTTGGGCTGGAACAAAAGACGCCAACCCGGCGTTTTCAACGGCGCTGTCAATACCGAGCTGACGTCGCTTCCCGTACCCCACTCGAATACCGTAGCAGGCGCAGAACCGGAAAAAGCCTGCTCGATGCTCACGCGGCCCAACTGGTCATCGTAAGAACGCAGTGGGTCGACAAAGTAGTCGCGTGACAACGCGACAAACAACACTCCCGCAACGACACCCTCGTTGGTGATCGGTTGGGCGGCGTAAATGAGATCGCGTTGATTCAGCGACATTTCCGGGCCAACGAATTCTTGTGTTTCGGCTCGAATGATCACGTTTAAGGCGGCGTAAGAGATGGGAACTTCGGCGTTCAGATCGACCTGCGCGGTACCCTTGGCAATGATGTCCACGCGGCGCGCGTAACCCATGAGAGCCGTCAGCTCACGGCCGGCGATGCGAATTGATTCCGGATCGTACTTGATCAGGGCTTCCACCGTGCTCGGAGCGCTCGCCAGGGCGGCTAACTGGCGCTTTAGACCGATAATGCGGGAGTCGAAGAAACCAATGAAACTGGCGTGCCTGACTTGCGCCTGGGCGACCCGATATTCTTCATTTGCGCTTGCGACAAATTGCCACCATAACAGGGCGAAGGTAATCAGGAGCCCGAATCCAGCTATGCTGATGACAAGGATAGCGTGGTACCAGATGCCGTTGTCGGACGCGCGTTTTTGTTTGCGTCGGGTTTTTTTGACCCTGTTACCCCGCTCTCTGACTTTGTCCACTGATGCCATTCCTTTGGTGAGGTGCCGATGGGTTGGTGGCGTATGTTAATTCCCTGGCTGGGACCTGACTAGGATCTTCGTCACTATACGGCCCGTTGGGGGTTTGTGCCTGCCAACTGCCTGCCGAAAAGTATGGTTATCTGTTCGACGATGGAGCGAGCGAGGGATGACTTATCTTGTTTGGGGAGGGTCAGGTCGCCGTCCTCCCAAAGCACCGTAACGGCATTGTCGGCGCTGTTGAAGCCGATGCCCGCCTGGGAGACATCGTTGACTATGATGACGTCGAGACCCTTGCTAACGCGTTTCCCTCGCGCATATTCCAGAACGTTGTGAGTTTCCGCGGCGAAACCGACCACAAAAGGCCGGTGTGATGAGTTTGCGACACTGGCGATGATGTCGGGATTTTCTATCAGGGTGAGTTCGAGATTCTGGTCCCGTCGGGCTTCTTTTTTGATTTTCAACGCGGCGGCGCGAACCGGTCGATAATCGGCAACAGCGGCAGTGCCGATGAATATATCGCATCCGGGAAGTTCGGTTTTGACGGCCGTAAACATCTGCTCGGCGCTCTCGACGGAAATGATGCGTACACCTTCGGGGGCTGGAATCGAAACCGGTCCGCTGATCAATATTACCTCCGCCCCTTCAGCCACGGCGGCGGCCGCTACGGCGAAACCCTGCCGCCCGGAGCTGTGGTTGGAAATGTAGCGCACGGGATCGATGGCCTCACGGGTAGGCCCCGCGGTTACGATGACCTTCCTGCCGCTGAGGGATTCCCCCTCATGGTTGATGGCAGGTTCGAAACTATCCGGTTGAGGGTTTTTTTTTTCGGTTTTCAGCGCGGCGGAATCGACCAGCTCGCGGGACAGCATGTCGAGCAGCTCTTGCGGTTCCAGCATACGCCCGGGACCAACTTCGCCACAGGCCTGATCGCCGATGCCCGGTCCGAAGATCCTGGCGCCGTCTTCTACGAGTTGTTTGACGTTACGTCTGGTAGCGACACTTTCCCACATGACGTGATTCATTGCCGGGGCCAGGAATAGCGGGGCGAGGCTGGCCAGACAAACGCTGGATAACAGATCATTGGCGCGACCCTGGGCCAGGCGGCTCAGCGTATCCGCGGTGGCGGGGGCGATGAGAATGACATCCGCCCAGCGAGCGAGCTCTATGTGGCCCATTCTTGCCTCTGCCGCCGGATCCCACAGATCGTCCCGTACCGGGTTGCCGGTCACTGCCTGCAGGGTCGTAGCGGTAACGAACTGGTGGGCGTTAGGGGTCATGACAACCTGAACTTCTGCCTGTGACTCGCGCATCAGGCGTACAAGACCGGGGGTTTTATACGCAGCGATACCGCCGCTGATGCCTAGTAAAATTCTCTTCCCAGCCAGCTGAGTCATATGAATTCCGCTGATCGGTTATTGCGATGAACCGTAACGATACCACCACCCAAGAGCTGCAACTACGTTGCGAGATTAGGGAGTTGCCATTGAACATGCCGATATCGGAGTGGCCCGAGGATGAACGCCCCCGGAACCGGCTGCTCGAAACAGGGACCGATGCCCTCACCGATGCGGAGCTCATTGCTGTTTGTATCCGCACCGGAGGCAAGCAGCGAAGCGCCCTGGGTCTGGCGCGGGAATTGTTGCAGAAGTTTGGCAGTGTTCAGGGTCTGTTGGATGCGCCGGTGTTACACCTTCGCGCATGCCGGGATCTGGGACCTGCCAAGATCGCCGGCATGAAGGCGGTGCTGGGGTTGGCGGAGCGGTATGCGAGGGCGCGTCTCGTCGCAGGGGATGTTTTCACGGAATCCAGTGCGGTGCTCGGTTATCTGCGTCATCAGCTTGCCGGCATCGAGCGGGAGGTTTTTGCCTGTTTGTTCCTCGACACGCGACACCGTTTGATCAGCTTCGAAAAACTGTTTTTCGGCTCGGTAGATCGAGCCAATGTATATCCCCGGGAGGTATTGAAACGGGCCCTGGCCCACAATGCCGCGGCCGTGATTTTCGCCCACAACCACCCATCGGGGGTGGCGGAACCGAGCGTCAGTGATATCAGACTGACGGAGGAGCTTTCGAGCCTGTTGAGGCAGATTGACGTTCGGGTACTCGACCACATCGTCGTTGGCCGCGGCAGAGAGGTCTCGATGGCCGAGCGCGGGCTTCTGTAAGAATCAGCTAACGCGGTGTCGGCTTGCTCGTAGTGCGACGCTCTGGTATAAACGCGCCTCTTTTTTCCCCGGAATGACGTGACATGTCTCAAGTCTGCCAGGTGACCGGCAAACGCCCGATGGTGGGGAACAATGTCAGCCATGCGAACAACAGAACACGCCGCCGTTTTTCTCCCAATCTGCACTATCATCGATTCTGGGTGGAAAGCGAAAAGCGTTTCGTGCGGTTGCGTGTATCTGCCCAGGGAATGCGCCTGATCGACAAGAAAGGTATTGACGAAGTGTTGGCAGACATGCGGAATCGCGGCGAGAAGGTATAACCTGGACAGGTAGTGCTGGACAAATACCAGCGCCCTGAGTGGAGTTCAGCAGGAGGAGAGGATTATGCGAGACAAAATCAAGCTGGTATCGAGTGCCGGAACCGGTCACTACTACACTACCGATAAGAACAAACGTTCGACTCCCGACAAACTCCAGATGCGGAAATACGACCCCGTCATTCGCAAACACGTGCTTTACACCGAAGCTAAGATCAAATAGCACTAGTCAGGCGTTGCCCGAACTTCCCGAAGTAGAAACTATTTCTCGTGGCATTGCCCCTCTCGTAACCGGCAAATGCATTGTTGGCGCCATTGTCCGTGATCCCCGGCTGCGCTGGCCGGTAGAAATTCCGGAAAGTGTGTTCGGGCAGCAGATCGTCTCCGTATACAGGCGCGCAAAATATCTGCTGCTGCGCCTGGAAACCGGCAGTCTCATCGTACATTTCGGCATGTCCGGCAGCCTTCGAATCGTGCCGGAAGCCACCGCACCCGGAAAACACGATCATGTTGACCTCGAACTCGACGACGGTCAGATCGTGCGGCTTAACGATCCCCGGCGGTTCGGCAGCCTGCACTGGCACGAAGGGGCGCCCGAGACACACTGGCTGTTGGCAAAACTCGGAATTGAACCCCTGGCGGCGGGATTCACCGGCGCTTATCTCAAGGGTCTGGCCCGTGGACGTCGGTTGGCGGTGAAGAGTTTCATCATGGACGGGCGGATTGTTGTTGGAATTGGCAACATCTACGCCAACGAAGTTTTGTTTCATGCAGGTATCCGGCCCTCGGTCCGGGCGGGTCGAGTCACGGCAGCGGGATACGACTCTCTGGTCCATTTTGTCCGCAAAGTCCTGCAAGAAGCGATTCTGATGGGAGGGACGACATTGCGGGACTTTGTCAACCAGGATGGCCGTCCTGGATATTTCAAACAGTCTCTTTACGTGTACGGTCGTGCAAACTTGCCCTGTCGTCGGTGCGCGACACCGATAAAGGTGCTGAAAAGTACCCAGAGAGCCACGTACTTCTGTCCAAAATGCCAACGCACCCAAGGTTTTAGCAGAGATAAGTGGTAAAGTACTTTATGGTGAGAAATCCGCTACGCGCTTGGTCTGCCAAGGGATCCGATTTACCGTTCGCATCACCTGACTCGAAGCGGCGGATCATCGTAGCAACCTGAACCGAGGTTGAATTGAGGACAGTGGTTATGAAGCATATTGGTCGCGCCGCGTTATTCTTGACCCTGGCGACCGCGCTCAGCGCTCCCGTATTTGCTGCTCCCGAAGGTGATCCTACCGCCCTGGCGATGACCGGGGACCTGATCATCGCGCGGCCCATGGGTGCGGTGATCACCCTGGTTGGCGCGGTGGCTTTTGTTGTCAGCCTGCCGTTCAGCGCTGCGGGCGGAAATGTCGGACAGGCAGCAGAAACGCTGGTGATAGGTCCTGCCAGGGCAACGTTCGTACGCTGTCTGGGTTGCACGTCATCCGGAAAGCGCCAGAAATCGAATTAGCGTTTATCGCGCTGAGCAAATCGGGGTTCGGCACAGGTAGCCCGATGAAATCCTAAGGACGCGTTTTGCCCTGCATGCCAGGCACTAGCCCATTTGCTTGCGATATGCCTCCACCACAGCCGGATGTACAAACTGAGAAATGTCTCCCCCCAGGGAGGCGATCTCACGCACCAGGGTTGAGGATATGAACGAGCACTCCTTGGAGGTGGGTAAAAATACATATTCGATTCCCGGATCCAGAGACTGGTTCATCTCCGCCATCTGAAATTCGTAATCAAAATCGGTGACCGTGCGTAACCCGCGCAGAATGAAACGCGCGGCCTTGCTGCGCACATAGTCGACCAACAGGGTGTTGAAGCCATCAACACTCACCCGGTCGCCGAATTCTTCCAGGGCCAGTCGACACAGCGTTATGCGATCTTTCAGTTCAACGGCAGGATCTTTTGCCGCGGACGTGCCGATGGCGAGTACGACATGGTCAAACAGATTCAGTGCCCGTTTCACCAGATCCGTATGCCCGTTCGTGATCGGATTGAACGAACCAGGGTAGACCACCACGTTCATCAGCTTACCTTCCCTCAAAACGGCGGGATGGTAGCGGCGTCAGAATTCCCTGGCAAGGAGACCAAACTGATTGTCGCCTGCCCGGGAGGTTTTGGCGACCCGCCATCCAGGGTGGATCAGGGCGGTGTTGGCGGGCTGCTCGATGTAAACTCTTCCGTGCGCCGTCAGGAGGTTGCGTTCGGCGATTGCCGCCAGAGCCCGCTCGAGAGATCCGGAGTCGAAAGGCGGGTCGAGAAAAATTACCTCCCAGCGAGCTTCCTCCCGCGACTGGCACCGATCGAGAAATTTCCACGCGGACTGGAGGTGGACCCGGGCACGATCGGGACCCGCGGCGTTCCCCAGCAGTTGAGTGACGTTATTTCGCAGGGCCTTCGCAGTTTGATAATTGTTATCGACGAAATTCACCTGGCGGGCACCTCGTGACAAGGCTTCGAAACCCAGTGCCCCGCTACCCGCGAATAGATCCAGACAGCGAGCGTCCTCGAGATCGGCCATCAACCAGTTGAACAGTGTCTCCCGAACACGACCGAGGGTCGGGCGCAGGGTTCTGGAGGCTGGGAAGCTGAGCTTTCGCCCTTTCCACTTACCACCGATAATGCGCACTTCGTTTCTGGCCATTATCTGTCCTGTGTCGAGCGGCTGGATGTAGGATCGATGTGCCTCGAGGGAGAAGGTAACAGACTTGTGATCGAGGAGAGACAACGGTTGTTGGAGCAACAGGGAACGGTTGTTGGAGCAACTTAGGTGAGTGAGCGGGACCGAATGGACGGTAACAATAGTTCATTGGCTGAAGGCGAGGAAGGTCGAGGATTCTGGCGCCGGTTGAAATCGGGGCTGGGGAAGACCCGCAGCCAGCTTGCAATCGGGGTGGGTAATCTGCTGCTCGGCGAAAAGGAAATCGACGAATGCGTCCTGGAAAACCTTGAATCCTCGCTCCTGCAAACGGATGTGGGTCTGGACGCCACCGAGGAGATCATGCAGGCGCTCACCTCGCGGATAAAACGCAGGGAGCTTAACGATACTAAAGCTCTGCACGGCGCGTTGGCAGTTCTGTTGAAAGATATGTTGCGGCCTCTGGAAAAGACGTTTTCGGTTGCCGGTAATAAACCAGCGGTGGTGTTTTTCGTCGGTGTCAACGGGGTTGGTAAAACCACGACCATCGGCAAACTAGCCAGACATCTACAGGATACCGGTGCGAGCGTGCTGTTGGCTGCGGGAGACACCTTCCGCGCCGCCGCGGTGGAGCAGTTGCAGCGATGGGGCGAACGTAACGAGGTATCCGTCATCGCCCAGCCCCAGGGTTCAGACAGCGCGAGCGTGGTTTTCGATGCGGTGCAATCGGCCATGGCGCGCAATTTCGACGTAGTGCTGGCAGACACGGCGGGGCGATTGCAGACGAACACCAACCTCATGGATGAGTTGAAGAAAATCAGACGTGTGGTCAATCGGTTGGATTCCAAAGCCCCTCACGAGGTGTTGCTGGTTCTGGACGCTGGCGTTGGTCAGAATGCGTTGAGTCAGGTCAA
>JAPUJX010000537.1 GCA_027295975.1 Gammaproteobacteria bacterium | reverse complement strand
CAACGTCTACATCTCCGGCGCAGCCGATGCTCTGCACCACTTCCCCTTCGTACCTATGTAGCTCAGAGGTTCGCCAACCGATCTCTACTGGCTCAATGTCAATGCGCTCCGCGAATTGGCGGTTATCAGCCGGAGCAAACTGCCGCAGTTTGACGAAGATGAGACAACCCGGATCGCTGAACGGCGTGTGTGATGTACCGGGCGGGTTGCGCACGTAACTCACCGGCGGATAACGCCCGTGCTCATCGCCGAACTCGCCTTCGAGCACGATGAACTCCTCACCCAGATCGTGGTTATGGGCCGGGAACTTCGAATGTTGCGCATAACGTACGAAACTCGTCGCAACGGCCACTTCTTTGCCGATTCGATCCAGCATTACCCGCTCGACACCGGGTTGTGGCGACGGCTGCCAGCGCCAGGTCTCCGGCGCGACGGCAACGGTTTCAGCGAAGTTGGCGCGTACCTTTATAACCTGGTCCTGTGTGTTTGTTGTGCCTCGGCTGGAAACCACCATGAGCCGATTCAACGGTAAATTCAATACATGTATGGCACCACATACGTAGTGCATACACAGTTCGTGCGCATGTGAGCACATGCGGGCACATGGGGTGCTCCGCGTGCGCGACGCACCATGACAGCTTGGGAGCAACCGGTCATAATCGATCGACAAGGGTCAGGACATCTCTCAGTGCTGGAACTCGAGGCCAAATACCTCATTGCGGCAGGCATGCGCCCGAAGCGCGTGTTGCGTCGCGTTGTCCAGGAATTGAGCTGGGCCGGGTACCGGATTCGGCCGAAGGGCGAAGTGCAGGTCCAGGATCGTTACCTGGAAACCAAGGACTGGTGTCTGCATCGCACTGGCTGGACATACCGGTTGCGCGACGCAGACGGGAAAAAAACCCTGACCCTCAAGCAACTGGGTGGTGGCCGTGGCGCTCTCTTCGAACGCCGCGAAATCGAACAACCCGCGCAAGCGGCGGAGCCAGACCATCCCCAGCCAGGGCCGGTCGCCGCGCAACTCGACGAGTTGCTGGGCAGTCACCGACGGACGTTCAATGAACTATTCGTTCTGGACAACCGACGCAGTCGTTACCAGCTTACCCATCCCGACTATCCCGGTGATGTCATCGAGCTTTCTTTCGATCGGGTTCGTATCGAGGCGACTCACGTAGTGCGTTTCAGCGAACTCGAGTTCGAGTTGCGCCACGGCGGCAGCGAATTCCTGGCCGATCTCCTGTCCATCCTCCGTGAACAACCAAATCTGATTGCCGCACGAGTCGGCAAGTTTCAGCGTGGTCTTTTTGCCGCGGCATGCGCTCCGCTGCAACGCAGGCATGACAAACCCGTCCCCAACGCGGATTCACGGTGGCTGGATGTCGGTCGGCGTTTTCTGGCAATCCAGTTAGAACAACTCAAGGCGCACGAACCGTTCGCCTTCGAAGCGATCCACCCCGAGGGCGTGCATCAGATGAGGGTGGTGACGCGGCGCATACGGGCCGCTCTCGACGTTTTTGCGCCTGTATTGCCAAAAATGGCCCTGGGTAAGGATTTGCGGTGTTTGGCCCGGGTGCTTGGCCGCATTCGCGACGTCGACGTGCATCTGGATCGTTTACGTAGTTATCGGCAGGACGTCTCGTTTACCGGGCGTTCGGTTCTGAACGTCTATCGGCGTCGTCTGCATGCCAGAAGGTGGAAAGCACATCAAAAGCTCATTACCTTCCTCGAGAGTCCTGCTTACGCGAAGCTCCTGGCCGACTACGGAACGTTGCTCGACCAGAATCAGTACCCATCGAGTGGTGAGCGGTCGCTGCGGGTACGAGACGCGAGCCGTGTATTTGTGAAGCCGCAACTGAAAAAGGTACTGAAAGAGGGGGGGGCAATCACTCCTGAATCGCCTCCCGAAGCCCTGCACCATCTGCGCATCGAGGTCAAACGATTACGGTATCAGATCGAACACCTGGTTGTGCCGGGGGGTGCCATCAAACGTGCCGGTAAATCACTCGACAAGCTGCAGCAGTCGCTCGGTCGGCACCGGGATGCCTGGCTCGCCCGGAACCAGCTCAACGGCTATCGCCGGAAGCGCAAGCTGGTCGACTCCGAATCGAAAGCCTTCAAGAAGTTGGTACGACTGGAGAGTGACGCGGTGGATCGATGGCGCGAGCGTTTCGGTGAGAACTGGGAGGAGTTCGAGACGAATGCCAAACGCTTGAAGAAAGCGCTGGGCTGATCGCGGTATCAATTGAGCGGACCCGGCTCATAATCATGGCCGAGAAAGTGCCTTCCCACATACCCATAGTGGCTGAGTCGAGCCTGCACATGTTGCGTGATCACGTGCATGTCCTGAAAACGCCGTTGCAGAGGGTTGCTCTGATAGATGCTGGTTGACCCGATCACCGTATAACCGAGATCCAGCACCGCGGCCGCTTCCCGAATCACGTGAGTGCCGGCCATACGCAGGGCAACACGCTGTTCCTTATTGATGCCATCCTGTGAAGCCAACGCCTGCCATAACTTATCAACGGTGTCGTGCAGAAACGCCCGCGCGGCTCGCCAGCGGATCTCGGCCTCGCCCATCATCTTCTGCACATCGCCATCGTTTTTGAGCGAGGACGAGCGAAACCTCGGGACCTTGCCCTGGGCTATGTCTAAGGTCGCATCCAGACCTGCCCGTGCAACACCCAGCGCCACGGAGGCAAAACTGACCGCAAAAACCAGGCCCGTGGGAATTTTGAAAAACCGCCAGTCGTGATTTGCGGGTTTTGCAAGATTTGCGATCCAACGCCCCTCTACCTTCAGGTCTTCGACCGAAAACTCGAAGCTGCCCGTACCGCGTAATCCCTGCACCTGCCAGGTATCGTGAAAGATGGGAACATCTACCGGAAAAAATGCCGACACCCAACCGGATTTATCGTTCAGCGGCGCCACCCCGATCATCCAGGTGGCATGCCTGCAACCGCTGGAAAACCCCCACCGTCCCGTCAATACGTGGTGATCACCGCAATT
>JAPUJX010000536.1 GCA_027295975.1 Gammaproteobacteria bacterium | reverse complement strand
CCGGTATGTCTCCTTCCTTGAGTTTGCCGAGTAACATGTGAATAACAATACCGTCGGCCCCGATGCGCTGCTGCGCCATGCGGCACAATTCCTCATGAGCGAGATGCATCGGATTACGGGTCTGAAATGCCACCACCTTGTTCCAACCGCGGCTTTCTATTTCCTCACGAATTTCCACGGCAGTTCTGAACGTATCCGGGAATTCATCCCGGAAATAACTGAAACGCAGAACGTCGATGTCGCCTGCTATGCAATACCGGCCAAGTTGCCGGAAAACAGATACGCCAGGGTGGGTGGCGTCGAGCGTTCCGTAAACCTCGCGAATAATGGTTTCGATCTGGTCGGGTCCGAATTCCCCGATGCTGGCGACGTTCATGACAGCCAGGACCGGGTTGCTCTCCGTATGCGGATCGCGAAGCGCGATTCGATCGGCTCCCTCGATGCCGCTGATATCGTCTGTCAGGTTGAGTATCGGCACCGGCCAAAAGAGACCGCCTGTTGTCCGCATTGCGGACGCGACGCTCAGGGCGTCGGAGACATTCATGAAGCCTTCGAGCGGCGTAAAGTAGCCGGCGCCGAGCATTACGGCGTTTGCCGCGGCCGCCGAATTCAGGAGGAGCGAGGGCAACGTTTCAGCCTCAGCCAGCAATTCCCGGTTTCGCACAGGGTCCGAGACGAAAAGCGGATTCAGGACGTCTGCCCCGTGTGGATTGATCATGCTTGATTTCCCTGGAGTGCGGTGGCGGCGGCACCGTCCGCCTGATCGTCCGTGCGAGTGTAGTAACCGCGCCTGATAATCCCGTTATCGACCAGGTAATCGATGACGATCGATACCTCTTGTTCGAGCGTCATCTCGTCGGTCCTGAGGTGAATTTCAGGTTTCGCTGGCGCCTCATAAGGAGCGTCGATACCGGTGAAGTTCTTGATCTGCCCGGCTCGGGCTTTCTTGTACAATCCCTTCGGGTCACGCTCTTCCGCTACCGCGAGAGAACAATCAACAAAAACTTCGACGAACTCAAGATTGGCCACCTCGTGTAATTTACGCACTTCATCGCGATCTTCCTGGTACGGACTGATGAAACTCGATAATGCAATCGTACCGGCGTCGCCAAACAGTTTTGCGATCTCACCGATGCGACGAATGTTCTCCTTTCGATCCTGTTCGGAGAACCCAAGATTCTTGTTGATGCCGAGGCGAACGTTGTCGCCGTCCAGTCGATAGGACAACTTTCCAACGTCGAACAATGCCTGTTCAAGCGCGATGGCTATGGTGCTCTTGCCGCTGCCCGATAATCCGGTGAACCAGATTGTGGCGCCCTTTTGGCGCAAAATCTGGAATCGATCTTCTCTGGTCACCTGACCGTCTTGCCAGGTTACGTTTGTTGCTTTTTGTTCCGCCATAATTTAACCCTGTTTGCTCTGGTTCTTTACCGGTCGTCGGTCCGTCTGCTTGTCCGTGCTTCCCGAAAGCCGTTCATCAGCAGATCCGTACACTTTTGAATGATGTCGAAAAGGTCCAGATCAGGATCTCGAACGATAATGTCGCCCCAGGCATTGCATATGCCAATTACCGCCTGCGCGGCAAAGTGGCAATCGATCGATTGTCGCAAGACCCCGCTTTGCACACCTTCTTCGAATATCTCCTCAAGCAATTGCCGATAGCCGCTGCCGAGCGTTTTGAGATTGCCGCGTTTCTCTTCCGGCAGGTAAAGACGCTCATCGTTGTAAACCTTGAGGGCTTCGTTTCGCTCACGGTAGCTGGAAAGGTGCGATGTAATGGTCGCCATTAACTTGGCTTCGAAAGATTGATCACTGGCAGCGATCACTTCCATATGGCTGACGTATTCTTCAATGCCAAACAGGCAAACCTCGCCCAGTGCTTCTTCCTTGGACTTGAAGTAGTAGTAGAGGCTGCCCTGTTTGATGCCCATGCGTTCGGCAATGTCCCGGGTGCTGGAGCCATGGAAGCCTTTTTCGGCAAACACTGCCGCCGCTGACCTGATCGCCTGCAGACGCTGTTGCTGGTATTTATGCTTTTCGGTGTTCGCCTTCACGGCGCTGGCCTCGTAACCGGAGCAGGCTATATATTCTATAGGTCTATAGAAAAAATGACAATATTTTAATTATTCATTTAATAAACAATTAGTTAAATTGCTGTATAACCTGTCAACCGATTGATTTATCACGCCTTGAGAAATCCCGCCAACCGAACCAGGCGACGGCGGTGAGGGCGAGCGCGATGCTGGGGAGGTTGCCAAATCTGGCAAACGGGGTCAGCCCTTGACGCGGCATAACGTCCTCCGTCACCGATCCTGCCTGGAATTGCGGCACGGTACCGCCAAGCATGCCATTGGCTGCGATGAAGGTACTGATCCCCGTGTTCGTCGCCCTTACGACCGGCCGCCCGGCTTCCAGCGCCCGCATCCGCGCGATCTCCAAATGCTGGTGAGGCGCGATGGAATCACCGAACCAGGCATCATTGCTCACGTTGATCAAAATGGTCGCGTCAGGCAGTGCGTACAATTGCTCCGACGCATAGGCATCTTCGTAACAGATTGCAACCGAAAGTTTTTGACCGTCAGGCGTTCGCAACAACGGCTGAGTTGCGTTACCGGGACTGATGTCAGAATGCGGCAGACTCATGAGCCGCATCCATTCACGCACGAAATCCGGAACCGGAAAATATTCGCCGAACGGAACGAGGTGGCGTTTGCGGTATACCTGCCGGCCGGCGCCATCCAGCAGAACAACGCTGTTGTAGATACGTTGCGCTTCGGCATCGCGTTCGAGAATGCCAAATAGCAGTGACTGGCCTTGCGCCAGGAGGTCGGTTTGCAAGGTATCGATATAGTCTTCGACCTGGTCGACAACGGCCGGGATGGCGACCTCAGGCCAGACAATCATTCGACTGTCGGGGTTTCGCAGAATCGAATTTCGGTATAGGGCCAGGGTCGGGCGAAATTGATCCGCATCCCACTTACGATCCTGCGCAATTCCGCCCTGCACAATGGTCGTTGTCACGGCAGGCCCGGCCTCTTCTGTCCACTGAATATTCTGCAGAAAAAATCCGGTAGCCCAGGGCAACAATGCCGCCGCGGCAAGTGGCCAGCGCTGCCGCCCCCGCCCAACACCGGCAAGCAACAACGCAGCGGCGCTGAACATCACTGCCAGCGATATTCCGTAAACGCCAAATACCGGCGCGAAACCGGCAAGCGGCGAATCAATCTGACCATAACCGAGACTCAGCCATGGGAAACCACTCAAAAACCAGCCGCGTATCCATTCGATCCCTACCCAGACCGACGGCGCAACGACCAGCAGCCGCGTCGCCCGTCCATCGCAAAACCTCGCGATGAGCCAGCCCGCCGCGGCATGGTAAAGGCCCATGATCACCACGAGCGCCAGCATCAGGAATATTGCGAGGATAAGCGGTGCCTCGCCGAATACATGGATGGAGATGTAGA
>JAPUJX010000535.1 GCA_027295975.1 Gammaproteobacteria bacterium | reverse complement strand
CCTGAAACCGCTCTACCCAGCTTTCGAGTGACCCGCGATTTAATCCTTCGCATGCCTCCGGTGCGCTGCGTAGATGCCTGGAGAAGGCAACGGCAATAGCCTGGTTTTTCGTCGCCAGCACGTAGATTCCGGCATCGGGGCGATTTGCCGGTCGTGTCGTCGGAGATACGCGCAGCCGATAACGACGCGGTCCGGGTTTTGATTCCGGTATCCGCCGATTGCAGGATGTCGGGGTCAGCTTGCTGCCGTCGGTACGAAAAACCAGCAGGTACGCGGGTTCCAGGAGTTCGAAACCCACTTCCACGCAGGCAGGTGTCCGGGTGCGACCCACATCACAGATTCCAGAGCGTGATGACGCCTGCATGGAGAGAGTGGTCAGTAGATTGTGTTGGGTAGGTGGCTCCGTTGGATGAGCAATGATCGGTGCGGGTGGTTTTGCCGGGGTGGTCTCGTTTTGCGTCATGGCTAGTCCCGTTACAAACACCGAGGCCACTCGTTGCGCGTTTTGCGTTGTTTCCCCGGCAGCTTCTCCGGAGGGCTGCAACAGGATGATGAGCTCAAAGGAACCGTTGCCCACTGGTTCCACGTTAGCCACCATGAGCCAGTCGGCTTTTGACTGATTGTTCGTCAAAATTGCGATGGGTGTGATTGTTAGCTCATTCTCGAGAGCGTGGATAAGACCGGTAAGCTCGTGGATTTCTGAAGAACTCACATATACCGTGCCTTCCAGGCCGCCTTTGAGGGAACAGCCCATGCGCTCTTTGAGAATACCCACAACCGCCGCGGTATCTCTAACGGGCAGCGGGCTTGTGATGGATCCGCGATATGCTTCATTAACAGGGACGTCGAGCGCGTGTCGTTCATCGTTGGTAAACCTGCCAGCCCAGCTCAGTCCGATGCCGCTGACCCAGACCGCCTCCTGCACGTCCACCATCGCGATGTTCACACGGTGTTCCCGGGTTCCCCGGCGGCTGACTTCGATGCCCAGCAGGTAGGGAATCTTTCGCGGAACTCGACAGGAGGGGTGGTGATTCGACCAGGCCAGACGAATGTTGCCGTCGCGCAGCAGACGTTGGGTGAGGAAGCGTTGAATGGCCAGGGTGAGCCGGTCACTGTTGTCGGTTGGTTTGCCCTCTCGCATGCTGACAAAACGAATGGTTTCACCCTTGAAACGTGGATGTTTGCTCAGCACATCGACGAGTTCGGGCGCCGCGGTGGTGTCAAGCCATCGGCCCAGTTCTCCGGTGAGCAGCGAACTCGATGCGTCAACGGCATCGCCGAGGGTGACGAGGAGGCAGACAAGGCTAACGCGAAGCAACATGATGGACCTCGCCATAACGATCTATCAGCAGCTGACCTGCCGAGACCGTGTTCAAGTAATGTTGAATCTGACGCTCGACCCGTTGCGGCAGGCTGATGCCCCATTTGAAGGATGTCGTCGATGGGTTGCGTTTCTCCAACGCGGCGTCGATCAGGCTCGGGATGGTGTCTTGCAGGACCTCGTAAACCTGTTTCGGGGCCGGTGCTTCGTAAAACTGGTAATTCTGACCCAGAGCGAGAAACTCGTGTTCCTGATAGGCATACACCTGAACGTCGCCTTTGGCGATCAACCTCAGGAAGTCACCGTCCGAGACGAAACGCAGGATGAGCCCTTGGGGCTCGGGGTCTTCGATGATCGAAGTCGCTTCAATCGTTTCCGGCTCTGGTTGCGGTTTTGTTTCCGGCATTTCGGTTTGCGCCAGTTCCAGCCGAGGTGTTTCCTCCGTGAGAACCGATTCCGGAGCCTGCTGTGGTGTGGGTTCAGGTAACGTGTCAAGGGGCGCAACAGTGGGCCGGAGTTGTTGAGCCAGCGGTTTGGGCGAGCTGACGGGTTTGTTGACAGGCACCTCGGCGGACGCGGCCTGCGGTTGCGAGTTCTCCATTACCTCCATCACCTCCATCACCGAAGTGCGTTGCGATTCTACATTCCGCACGAGGGACAGAATCGCGATCAGGCAGAATGCGATGATCGCCATGAACCGCATCACGTCGGTCTGCAGGCTCTCTCCGTCGAGACCGTGGCTCAGCGGGCTACGATTCATTGTGAGCCGCCTAAGTTTGGTGTCCCGCCTGTCCAGGGTTCGTTCTCGATACCGTCGAGGTGCGCTTCAATACGTTCCGCAGCCGAAATGAGCTCCCTCATCTCCCGGTGATTCTTCTCTTCGTAAAAGTCCTGCAGACTCGCGCCGACGATAACCGTTTTGCCAAGGCGCATGAGATAACCACCCACGCCGCCAACGATGGTGGTGGTGAGTGCCAGCAATATGCCGCCATCCACCAGCTTGCGAAGAACGTTACTTGCGGAATCCGTCAACGCACCACCAGTGTCCCCGAGGGCAGATTGCAGTGCGCTGCGCATTCCAACGGCCGTCCAGATCACGCCGATCCATACGAAAAGATGAATCCATACGTCCAGAAGCTGGTCGAGCTCGACCACATCGCGAAGCTTGCTCGGAGCGTTGACCAATTTGTTGAGGCGGTGGAGGTTGCTGACGTAAAGTGTGAACACGATGGCGAATAGCCAGATCGAGTAGCCAAGGTTAGCTTCGAGCCAGCTCCCCAGGGATTCACGGTTGGAGTCGTAAGCAGACCCGGATGTGGGTTCGGTGATCAGCAGCGCGATGAGCGCCAACACGATGCCGGTGCCCGCGCCCCACCAGAAACCCCAGGAGCCGGGTTTCACCTATCGTTACTCGCGCAGGCCCGGCAGGTGGCCTCGAGAACCAACTGGGCTTCCTTCAACAGATGGTCCGCGCGATAGTAGCCGGACTTATCGGAACTCACCCGTAGAAGCCCGAGTTGTTTATCCTGCAGCTCGCTCTTCATATTGGAGATCACATGATCCTGGACGGGGCAGGTTTGCGCGCAGGTGTTGTAGTCGCCGGTAAAGGAGACAAACTTAATGTTGAAGTATCGGTTGTAGAGTTCCCGTGCCTGACGTTGACTGATGATCCCCATCTCGTTCACGTTGATGAGATGATCGCTGAACATACTCTTGTTTTTCGGTGATGGATTTGCCTCCGCCACGTCGAGGAGGCTGATAAAGTAGCGGTCGAAGTGATACTCACATCCATTTGCCAGTCGGCCCTCGGCATTGTCGATTGCAGCGGATAGATCTGAAGGGAAATTGCCGGTGCAGTGATCGGCAACAGGTGTGTTGGTGCATGCGGCAAAAAACGCGGTGCAACACAAGAAAACAAACGTAGGTTTCATGTTCATATCTCCGGATACCTGTCAGGTTTACATTTGGAGCGGGCTTACGAATTCGGTTTGGCCGATTATGTAGGGCGGGGAGGCAATCGGCAGTTCGTTCACAGCCTCACCAAACAGAATTTCCTTCACGCCGCTGACGATATTGGCCATCTCCGGCGTGATGAGACCGAATGATTGGTTTAACTGTTCCATCAGAGATGCCCGGCTGATCTCCTCCTGGGTTGCCGCTATGAGTTGCGCTGCCTCTTCCATGTCGAGGTAGATGTCGGCGGCCA
>JAPUJX010000534.1 GCA_027295975.1 Gammaproteobacteria bacterium | reverse complement strand
CGATTGCAACTACCGGTTTCGGATAGGTATGCAGGTGATAGTTGAGCCGATATTCGTGTTCAAAAAACTGATATGGATACTCGTCCACCGCTTCCCCGGATGTGTGGTTGTTGAGCATCGAATAATACAAGGCTTGAATATCCCCTCCCGCGCAAAACGCGCGATTCCCCGCACTCGTGATCAACAAAGCCACTACCTCGTCGCGAAGCGCCCATCCGCTGAGCGCACCGGACAGGATTTTGATCATTTCGAGGCTCAGAGAGTTGAGGGTTGCTTCGGCATGCAGCCGAGCCTCGACAACCACCATGCCGTTGTTCACGGCGTGCTCGTATAACAGCACAGGTGAATTCGCTTCGTTCAGGGAAACCGCAGCCAGGAATTTTCTGTTCTTTTTGTCTGGATCTTTCACCCTTCAGCCATTGATCCAATCAGGGGCACGCTTTTCGAGGAACGCGTTGACGCCTTCCTTTTGATCCCGGGTGTCGAACAGCTTCACGAACGCCGCGCGTTCCGCCGTATATGCGTTGTTTATATGGCCACCGCGTGCCTGCTGGATGAGTCGTTTGCAGGCCGTTACGGCCGGTGGACTTTGTTTACCCACTTTTTCCGCCAGTTCCAGGGCGTGACCCAGGGATTGCCCCGTATCCACAACCTTCTCCACCAGCCCTATGCTCTTGGCCGTAGCCGCATCAAGGCGCTCACCGCAGAGAATGATCTGCTTCGCCCAGCCCTCTCCAACCATCCATGCCAGATTCTGGGTTCCGCCACCGCAGGGTAGCAGCCCCACACCCGCTTCCGGCAAACCCATCTGAACCTGAGATTCGGCGATACGAATGTCACAGGCAAGCGCGCACTCCAACCCGCCGCCCATCGCAAAGCCGTTGATTGCCGCGACACTGACACCGCGAAAATTTGCCAGCGTCTCGAACGCGCGGCCAAAGTTGTCAGCCATGTTTTTTGCAACCTCTTTGTCCCCTGAAGAAAACAGATTCAGGTCCGCGCCTGCCGAGAAAAACTTTTCCCCAGACCCGGTTAAGACAAGCGCGTAAACGTTGTTTTCGGCGTTGCAGGCTTCGACAATTGCGACCAACCCCTCCAGACTCTGGGTATCCCAGGTATTGGCGGGGGGATTGTTGATTGTGATCAGCAGGGTATGTCCGCGTTCCTGAACCAGCAGCTTTTCGGTGGATGACTCGATCATGTTTCTATATCGGCTCGTTTGAAGTTGATGAAATCAATCATTTGTAGATCCTCAAAGCTTCCGTTGTAGCGTTTATTCAACCTGAAACCAATCGATGGACGTCCGCCCATCGTGTTCCAGGTAACGGTTTGCTTCAGAAAAGTGTCGGCAACCGAAAAATCCCCGGTGCGCGGAAAGCGGGGATGGGTGGGGGGCACTCAACACACAGTGGCGGTCCCGGTCGACAATGCCACCCTTCCTGTGCGCATAACTACCCCATAACATGAAAACCAACCCCGATTCCGAACTGTTCAGAGTTTCGACGATAATATCCGTAAAGGTTTCCCAACCGCGCCCCTGATGGGAACCCGCTCGTCCGCGCTCTACGGTCAACACCGAATTCAGCAGCAGTACGCCTTGTTTTGCCCATGGCACCAGACAGCCGTGTTCACCGTCCAGTGTCCGCTCGGGGCTGCCCAGATCGTCGTTGATCTCCTTGAATATATTCACCAGCGATGGTGGCTGAGGAACACCCGTCTGTACGGAGAAGCACAACCCGTGAGCCTGCTTCGGGCCGTGATAGGGGTCTTGGCCGATAATTACCACCTTGACCTCGTTGAGCGAGATCAGATCAAGGGCGGCGAAGATGTTCTCACCCTTCGGGTAGATTATCTTGCGTGCCTGCTTCTCACGCACCAGGAATTGCCGTAAAGACGCCATATAGGGTTTGTCGAACTCGCCACCCAAAGCTGCCTTCCAGGAAGGCCTGAGGCGTACGCGATCCTCAACCATCGCGAGGCTTCATCAACGGGAACAGCAATACATCCCGGATCGAGGGTGAGTCGGTGAGCAACATCACCAGTCGATCGATGCCGAGCCCCTCGCCGGCCGCCGGCGGCAAGCCATATTCGAGGGCGGTGAGGTAATCCTGATCGAACTGCATGGCTTCCAGGTCACCCGCGGATTTTTTCAACATCTGCTGGCGAAACCGTTCCGCTTGATCGTCGGGATCGTTGAGTTCGGAAAATCCGTTGGCAATCTCACGACCAGCGATGAAAAGCTCGAACCGATCCGTTACTTCCGGGTTCTGATCGTTCCTGCGCGACAACGGGGAAACTTCCGTGGGGTATTGGGTGATGAAGGTGGGTTGTTCCAGGCGCGCCTCCACACGCTCCTCGAAAAGCTCCATATGCATCTTGCCCAACCCCCATGAAGGCGGGATCTCCCGGTTCATCCCGGTCAACAGTTTCCGCAGCTGATCTTCGTCGTTGAGTTGATCTTCTGCGATCTCGGTGTATCGGGAAACGGCCTGTACCATCGTCATGCGTTCAGCGGGTCGAGCAAAATCGATCGGGGTGCCTTGATAGTTAAACCGGCTGGAGCCCAGTACGTCTTCGGCAATCCCACGCAGGAGTTCCTCGGTCAGTGTGATCAGCTCACTGTAGTCGCTGTAAGCCTGGTAAAACTCCAGCATCGTGAATTCCGGGTTGTGCCGCGTGGAGAGTCCTTCGTTACGGAAGTTGCGGTTGATCTCGAACACTCGTTCAAATCCACCCACGGTGAGCCGCTTCAAAAAAAGCTCGGGGGCGATTCGCAGATAAAGATCCAAGTCCATCGAGTTGTGGTGGGTAGTAAATGGCCGAGCGGTCGCACCACCCTGGACGATGTGCATCATCGGCGTTTCGACCTCGAGATAGTCCCGGGCAACGAAAAATTCGCGTATGTGCTGCACCACCTTCTAGCGGATCTCGAACACCCAGCGCGAATCCGCACTCATGATGAGATCGAGGTACCGTTGCCGGTATTTGGTCTCCAGATCGGCGAGGCCATGGTATTTTTCCGGCAGCGGCCGGACGGTTTTGTTGAGGAGGGTAATCTCCCCCGCCTGCACGGTCAGTTCTCCGGTATTGGTTCGCATAAGCACGCCGCTGATCCCAACGATGTCGCCGATGTCCCACAAATCCTTAAAAGCCTGGTAAACGTCCTCCCCGAGATCGTCCCTGCGCAGGTAACACTGAATGCGGCCACTGACATCCTGCAGCGTAATGAAGCTGGTTTTGCCCATTCCCCGGCGTAACATCACCCGACCGGCGACAGCGGTCGACATTGGCGTGGCTTCGAGTGTTGGCTTGTCGAGATCACGGCAACGGTCATGTAACTCCGCGGCGAGCGCCTCACGCCTGAAATGGTTCGGAAAAGCCCGTCCACTATCCCGCCAGGACCGGAGCTTGGCACGACGGACTTTGATAATTTCGTTCTCTTCTGTCATTACTTTTTCTACTTTACGCCCCTCAACGCACCGCGGGAAAACCTGGCACCGCGATTACGCGGCTTACAACCCAGCCTTCAGGCTCGCCTCGATGAACCCATCGAGGTCGCCGTCCAATACGTTTCCCGGGTCGGTGCGTTCGACCTGAGTTCGAAGGTCTTTCACCCGCGATTGATCCAGCACATAAGATCTTATCTGGCTGCCCCACCCGATGTCCGGCTTGGAATCTTCGAGGGCCTGTTGTTTTTCACGCCGTTTCAGCTCTTCCAGCTCATATAACTTGGCACGGAGCTGCTTGAATGCCTTGTCCTTATTCTGATGTTGGGAACGTTCGCTCTGGCATTGTACAACCGTGTTCGTCGGCAAATGAGTGAGGCGAACTGCCGAGTCCGTCCGGTTTACGTGCTGGCCGCCGGCGCCGCTCGCTCGATAGGTATCAACCCGCACTTCGGCGGGATTGATCTCGATTTCGATGTCGTCGTCTATCTCGGGAGAAACGAACACGGAAGCAAACGACGTATGGCGCCGGTTACCGGCATCGTAGGGCGATTTGCGTACCAGTCTGTGTATGCCGGTCTCGGTTCGCAACCAGCCGAATGCGTGATCGCCGGAAACGAGGACGGTGGCTCCGGTGATACCGGCCACTTCTCCGGGCGACAGTTCGACGATCTCCACGCGAAAACCCCGCTTTTCCGCCCAGCGTAAATACATGCGCAGCAACATGTCGGCCCAATCCTGCGCTTCGGTTCCACCTGCACCGGACTGAATTTCGAGAAATGCGTTTGCCGTGTCCATCTCCCCATCGAACATGCGGTTGAATTCGAGCGCGGCGAGATCCGTTTCAAGGCGGTCGAGATCGGCATCGATCTCGCCGAGGGTTCCGCTGTCTGATTCATCCGCGGCGAGCTCCGCAAGTTCCGCGAGATCCCCGAGATCGACCCGCAACCGTGAGAGAATTCTGGTGGTCTCATCCAGGTTCGCACGTTCCCGGTTCAGCGCCTCGGCCCGTTCCCGATCGTCCCAGACGTTCGGGATGGCGAGTTCCCGCTCTACTTCTTCCAATCGTTCCAGTTTACCTTCGAAGTCAAAGATACCCCCTCAGCACTACATCGCGCTTGGTGAGGTCCTTGATACGTTCTCTCAGGGAGGTAATTTCAGCCATCGATCCGACAAGCCAGGGAAAAGCGCGCCAGTTTATGCCAAGACAGAGACATGCTCCACTACCAGCTGTAACGTGGGTAAGCCGCCATAGTCGTTTTCACTCAAGCGATACACCACATCCACCATGGATGTTTCGGCCAGGGGCGGGGTGTGAAAAGCAATCCCATCGAATAACCGTTCCCCGCGTTGGAGGACGAGTTTCAGATGACGCTCTCCAACCACACGTTGTGTCACCAGGCCGAATTTGTCGTGAAACAGCGGCTCCGGACATCCCTGACCCCAGGGTCCACCGTTTTCCAGGAGCAACGCCATCTC
>JAPUJX010000533.1 GCA_027295975.1 Gammaproteobacteria bacterium | reverse complement strand
CCAATCAATCTTCCAGAATCATTCAGAAGAGACGGTCTTAAAGTAAAAGTGTCCGCGCGGTTTAAAAAAGAGGCCATGAGCTTTCATATGTATGGAGCCATTATTGAGGTAGTGAACATCACGGCCAAACACGACCATTGAGCAGGCAAAAGAAGATTGCCAAAAGTGCAAGGTGATTGCCCGAGGAGAGGCACGGGCAAGGCAGTATGACCGGTACCGTGAGCGTGCCGTAAACAGGAGCGCCGCAGCCTTCACTAGTCCTGAATTGAATGAAATAGACAGAGATTTTGATGAAGGGTATTCATTTAGGAGTTGCATGCGGTCAATGGGCTATCGACCCATTCCTGGTTATCGCCTTGATTCTGATGTCCGCAAGGCATATCGCTTCGGCGGTGGGGAAGTCCAGCACCTCGCCGGCGACTAGGGCAGAGGCAGAGCATCAACGAGGTCCAACTGAAACCGCCTGTTCGAATCATATTCTCTCACGGAGTCACGAAGACACAGAGGTTTTCTTTCAGAGTGTTTTCATTTTCTGCCATCTCCGTGTCCCTGTGCCTCTGTGAGAGTCTTTCTGTTTTGTCAGACACGCCAATCCTGAAGTCGAAAAGGAATACTCATGACTGATGACTCCACTGTTTGGCCCTCGGGTGCGCCCAAGGTCGGTCAGAAGGCAGAAATGACGCGGGAGGTCCTGGAACGGGACATCGAGATGTTTACCGTGATGTCTGGAGATCGAAATCCCCTGCATTACGATGCGGAATTGGCGAAGGCGACAAAGTTCAATGGCTTCATTGTTCAGGGCGGCGTCACAAGCGCTATTCTAAATGCGGTGGTGGCCGAGAAGCTGCCCGGCCCGGGCTCGGTCTTTCTCCATGTTGACTGGAACTTTCGAGCGCCTGTCAGGCCGGGAGATAGCATCACGGGGGCGGTTGAAGTGATCAAGGTGCGAACAGACAAGCCGATGACCGAACTCAAGACGACAGTTACGCGTGGTGATGGGACGGTGGCGCTGGAAGGAACAGCGCTCTGCTACACGATGCCACTATGTCGTTCGGCCAGGTGACTCATGATCGTCGTGCTGACTACCATCTTTACTCTGGTTGCCTTCGCTGCCAACTCTCTGCTCTGTCGCATGGCCCTCGGTGGGCATCTCATCGATCCCGTGTCTTTCACGACGCTTCGTCTCGTGAGTGGCGCAGTGGCGCTCATGGCCGTCGCTCGACTGCTTGATGAACCAGAGAAGACACGGAAGACAAGGGGTTCATGGGTTTCGGGTTTTGCGTTGTTTGCCTATGCAGCCGCGTTCTCTCTGGCCTATGTTTCGCTGAGTACTGGAATAGGGGCGCTCATCCTCTTCGGGTCGGTGCAAATCACGATGGTCGTGGCGGCATTGAAATCGGGTGAAACCTTCGGACTCGCACAGTGGCTTGGCTCGGCCGCATCGATGGGGGGGCTCATCTATCTGGTGCTGCCGGGGATCGCGGCGCCCAACCCGCTTGGGGCACTGCTGATGTGTGTTTCAGGAATCGCTTGGGGAATGTACTCTATCCGGGGTAAGGGGGTCTCGGCACCCGTTGCCATGACCGGCGGAAACTTTGCCCGTTCGGCACCTATGGCGATGGTTGCGTCCGCTGTGGCGCTATCGAGGGCTCATATGGAGCCCTTGGGCGTTCTGCTGGCTCTGGTCTCCGGAATCGTTACGTCTGGATTGGGCTACGTCCTTTGGTACCAGGCGCTGCGCTCTCTAACGATTTCCCAGGCCTCGATCGTGCAACTCATCGTACCCGTTCTGGCGGCTTTTGGCGGGATAGTGTTCCTATCCGAGCAGATATCTGTAAGATTGATTGCTGCAAGCGCATTGATACTTGGTGGAATAGCTTTGGCTGTCATAAAGCGCAAGCCAAAGTCGGTTCCCCGGTTAGGAGCGGGTCTCCGCGAGTCCCTTACTGCCGACAACTAAGGATGCCTCAAGAAGTGGATCGACGTTGAATCGAGTGCTTATAACGTAAGTTGCCGCATCGGCGGCACATCGGAAATTGTTTGAATATAACATTACTTGGGAGTCTTTATCATGTGCAAACCACTACTCACTTGTCTTCTAGCCATCAGCCTTGCGAACAGCGTGTCGGCCGACCCGATTCCTGAATTCAAATGGCGGGCCGTGGAGATAGACAAGATCCAAATCGGCTACGGCCTCCAGTTGGCCGACGTGAACGGTGACGGGAAGACGGACATCGTTCTCGCCGACAAGAACACGATTCAGTGGTATGAGAACCCCCAGTGGACGAAGCACATCATCGCCCGCGATCTCACCCAGCGCGACAACGTCTGCATCACGGCCAGGGACATCGACGGAGACGGCAAATGCGAGATCGCGGTCGGTGGACAGTGGAATTTCCGCGAAACACTCAAAGACGGCGCCGTCTTCTATCTCGTCCCTCCCCAAGACCGAACGCAACCGTGGACACCGGTCAAATTGTATAACGAGCCGAGTACCCATCGTATGCACTGGGTACGGGACAAGAATGAGCAGTATC
>JAPUJX010000532.1 GCA_027295975.1 Gammaproteobacteria bacterium | reverse complement strand
TAGCGCGGGTAACGATTGCCCGGCACTCCCGGCGCCCGCGGGTACCTGTCAGCAGAATTTCACACTGTTGTTCTCCGATGGATACTGGAATGGTGATAGCGGCATCTTGTCGAATGATGACGAGGATGGGGCAGGTCCTTTTGACGGAGGTCGGTATGAGGACAACTTCAGTCAAACGTTGGCCGATGTGGCGATCCATTATTATGAAACAGATCTGTTTCCGTTGATTGAAAACCAGGTTCCCGTTTCTCAGAGAGATATCAGCGGTGCGCCAGCCGCAACGTTTAGCGCGGCCGACGACACGATGCATCAGCATATGAAAACCTTCGCGATTGCGTTCGGTGTGGTCGGGACCGTAGACCCGGTTGTCGTGCCGGGCGACCCGACGACCGCATTCTCGTGGCCGGATCCGTTCTCGGGTCCGCTCGAGAAGATAGACGACATGCTGCACGCGTCGCTTAACGGCCGGGGTGGATTTTTGGACGCGGGCAATCCCCAGCAGCTGCAGGCTGCGTTTCAGGCTGCATTCCTTGAGTTTACCCAGGCCGCTTCGTCAACCTCCAACGCGGCTTTCAACTCAACGTCGCTGCGCGAAGGTACCTTGTTGTACCGCGGTTCCTACGACTTGCGGGACAATACCGGTGAACTGACCGCCACAGTGGTTAACGCCGATGGCAGCATCGCTGCGTCCCCCACCTGGCGCGCATCTGAACAGCTCGACCCTCCTAACATGTTCCCGAACGACAGGGTTCTGATTACCTCCGATTCTTCGACAGGCGACGGGATCGCATTCCGGTACGCATCACTAGCACCGGAACAGCAACTCAACCTCAGCCTGAACAAGGTGAACTATCTACGCGGGGATCGAATAAACGAATCCCCCGTGGGTACATTGCGAGAGCGCCCGGCTACCAACGGATTGCTCGGGGACATCGTCGATTCGAGCCCGGTGTTCATCGGCGAACCACGGGCGATCAATCGCGATCAATCACCCTATCCGACGAGCGAGTTGTACTCCACCTTCGTTGCCGCCAGCAGGGATCGAACGCCAATCGTGTACGTTGGTGCCAACGACGGCATGCTGCATGGCTTTGATGCTGCAACCGGGCTGGAGGTGTTTGGCTACGTACCAAACAAATTTCTAGACGGGACTCAGCGCTATCGCAGCCCTCTGGAGGATCTTGCATCGCCCTACTACATACACAAGTACTACGTGAATTTGACCCCGCGATTTAACGATGTGTTCATGCAAAACTCGCGGTCGCTCGCCGGTGGGAAGCACTGGAATACCGTGCTTCTCGGTGGTCTTGGCGGCGGTGGAAAGGGCTTTTTTGCGCTCAACGTCACTGACCCCGGCACCCAGTTCAGCAGTGAGGTGAGCGCGGCATCATCGGTGTTGTGGGAGTTTACCGATAAAGACGATACCTACCCCGTTGACTCGGCTGGTACCCCGTTGGGGGGCGCGGTCGGTGCAATAACGGACCCGTTCGGTGAGCCGGTAAAAGACCTTGGCCTGGCCCTGTCTCTGCCAACGATCACGATGAGCAACGTCAGTGATGGTGGAGCTTCTTCGGAAAATGAGTGGATCGCGATCTTCGGAAACGGCACCAATTCGACATCTGGAATCGCCAAACTGTTCGTGTTGTTTATGGATCGGGGGTTAGACGGTTGGTCAGACGCGGGTGATTTTGTGAAGTTGGATACCGGTTTCGGTGTGCCGATTGCGCCAGCGCAGCAGGCTGGGTTTCCCAATGCGCTCGGTACCGCTACAGCCGTGGACCGGGATCTCAACGGCACGGTGGACCTGGTGTACGCGGGCGATCGATTAGGGCATTTGTTTCGATTCGATCTTAGCGACCCTGATCCCGCCAACTGGACAACCACGCTGTTGTTCACAGCGAGCTACGACGATGGCGTGACGGAGCGCCTGCAGCCGATTCTCGCCAAACCTGAGGTTGGGAGACACCCCACCGAAGACGGGTTCCTGATCATCTTCGGAACCGGTAGCCACATTACCAAGGACGACTCAAGTAACGGTGAGATCCAATCGATTTATGGGATTTGGGATCGCGGCGAAGCGAGTCCCGCAACGGCATTTGCGAACAGTAAGGCGCTGCGGCTGGTACAACAGACGATCACCAACGTGGTGGATGACTCGACCGGCACTGCCGTCACACGTCGGTTGGTCTCGAGCAACCCGGTCAACTACCAGCCGGAAAGTGATGTGCCCGGAACGTATGGTTGGCATATCGATCTTGACATCGTCAGAGCTGAAACGACGCTTTCAGGTGGTTCTAACGATGATGCCAGTGGTAATGCACCGCCGGACGTGCAGTTTCCGGGTGAGAAGGCCGTGCGCCGCATGATCGTTCGCAATGGCACGGTAATCACCACTACTCTGCTGCCAAACACCAACGAAACGTCATGCTTTGGCACGCGCCCCGGTGCGGTGCTGCTTTTTAGTGCGCGCGACGGTGCAGATCCGTCGGGAGCGGTGATCGATTTCAACACCGACGGCGTCATCGATGACGACGATCTCGTCGATTACGGCGGCCGCGCGTATGCCGCTGGAATTCTGTTCAATCAGGATGATCTGGATGGGTCGCTGGTAGATTTGACGACGCTTGGCGGCGAGCGTGGGCAGGACATTATTTTCATCAGTGGCGGTAGCGAGACGTTGTCGTTGTTACTTGAGGACGTCCGCGACAACCGCACCGGGCGCTTGTCGTGGCGCGAGCTCGACGATGCCAACTAAGGGATTCGTGATGCAAACAACGTGGCTTCGTAGTCTGTCGAAGAGAGCTCTGGTGTTGATGTTGCTGGCGGGCGCCGGCAGCAGCGCAATCGCCGCGGCGCTGGCCCCGGAGAACACCGGCACCGGCACCATTCAGCAGCTTGATTTTGCCTCAGGTACGATGATCGTTGACGGCAGCCGCTACCACGCCGCGCCTGAACTGCAGGTGGAGATCGGTGGCTCCTACGGTGCCTTCACGATGTTGAAGGTGGGCATGAAGATCCAGTTGGTGTATCGACTGGTGTCTGGGTCACGGCGTGACGTCATCGAAATTACCGAACTTCCGGAAAGTGTTTTTATTGAAGAGGCCTGAGAACAGACGTTTTTGGAACCTATCCGCAGCGTAAAGCACGTCCGCGCGCGTCTTCATCGACACCGTCGTTGTTAGAGTCACGGGATTTTGTGATCCTGCCCGTTGCATTGATGATGATCGCCTTTGAATAGCGAGGGTCGGCGTTGGCGGGGCAATATTGGAAGCTGCCGTTTTGCCAGCTCGTCAGTCCCGTTGATTTGAACTGCAGGTAGGA
>JAPUJX010000531.1 GCA_027295975.1 Gammaproteobacteria bacterium | reverse complement strand
GATTTCCACACGCGCTTTTTGTCGCTCACGCTCCCGACCTCGACTCGGATCTGACCATTCAGGCGAATGCGGACGAGTCCGCTTTCAGCCAGCTCATAACCCATGGTGAGGACAACTGGCGGCGCCATCAGCAGGTCCTCGATCTATTTCTCGAGGTCGGGGCTAAGAAGAAGAGGATGCGGCAATTATCCGAGATTGGCCTGTCGCTCTCGACGCGAATGGGGCTCGATGAACTGCTGGAGACGATTCTACAGGAAGCCCGCATGCTGGCCGGATGTGACGCGGGATCACTTTATCTGGCGGAAGAGTTCGATGGAATGCGGACCCTGGTATTCAAGCTTGCACAGAACGATTCGGTGGATGTGCCGTTCGTGGAATCGCGCTTGCCGCTCAGCCGGGAATCCGTTGCCGGCTACGTGGCGGTTTCCGGGCAGGAACTCGACATAGCCGATGTCTACGAGTTGCCGGAAAGCGCCCCTTACCGGTTCAATCGGTCGTTTGATGAACAGATGGGATACCGCACCCGTTCAATGCTGGTGATACCCATGCGCGATCACCGCGGCCAGATCGTGGGTGTTCTGCAGTTCATCAATCGCAAGGAATCCACGGCCAAACAGCCCGTGCCTTTTGGACCGGAAATCGCGGAACTGTTGCGGGCCATCGCAAGCCAGGCGGCCGTATCGATTCAGAAAAACACCCTGATTCGAGACATCAATCAGCTTTTTGAAAGTTTTGTCCATGCATCCATCAAGACCATTGAACAACGGGACCCGAGTACCAGCGGCCATTCGTTTCGAGTAGCCGAAACCACCCTCGAATTGTTGCAGGCGCTGCCGCAATCCGACCTCAGTCGGTTCCGGGGTGTCGAGTTTTCCGACGAGCATATCCGCGAGGTTCGGTACGCGGCCTTGCTGCACGACTTTGGAAAAGTTGCGGTTCGCGAAGACGTCCTGGTCAAATCCCACAAACTGCCCACAGGTCGACTGGAGCTCATTCGTTATCGGGTGGAGTTGCAGAAGGAACGCCTGCGCAGGTCCGCGGCAGCCCGGGAACTGGAACTGGTCGAGCGAGGCGCGTCCGACCTTGCGGTTGCCCGCTCACGCGTACAGCGAGCGTTGCAGGCTGAGCTTGATCTGCTGAGTCACTACTATGAGCGGATAGTGAGCGCTAACGAACCGAACCTGCTCGATGATGGGGATTATCGCCATCTGCGGGAAATTCGAGGGTACACCTACCGGAATTTCGACGACAAGAACGACGGGCTGATATCTGAATCGGAAATGCTCGCGTTATCGGTGCGTAAAGGCAGTTTGACACCCGAAGAACGCCTGGAGATCGAATCCCATGTGGTTAACACTCAGGAGTTTCTGACGGTATTACCCTGGCCGCCCGAGTTGGCGCGTGTTCCGGAAATTGCCGGGGCTCATCACGAGAAGCTCGATGGCAGCGGTTATCCGGCTGGTTTGCGCGGCGAGGAGATTCCCCTGGCCAGCCGGGTAATGACCGTATGTGATATCTACGATGCGCTTACCGCCGCAGACCGACCCTACAAACGCGCCATGTCACGGGAAATTGCCCTCGGAATTCTGGAGGACGAGGCACGCCAGGGGTTGTTGGATACCGACATCGTTACGGTGTTCATCGAGGCGGGAATCCACGCCTCGACTCACCCCGGGATCGCGGAATTACGAAGCGCCTGAGTCCATTGTCCAGGTTCCCTAGGCGTCTTCCCACAGCGCCAACACGGAAACTGCTATCAGGTACTGCCGATATCGGAAAATCACGCCCTCCCGGGTAATTTCGATCAACTCCAGGCCCTGGATCCTGTCCCCTTCCGTCAGCCGTCGCCCGTTGGCGACAATGGCTCGGAGCGTTTTGTCTTGTGCATATATGTGGGTAGAGAATTCGATGTCCGGGAAAGCAAGGCGCGCGGTGATTGGCAGATCTTCCAGGGTCACCGTTTTCTCAGATTTGGGCGGTGCCTGGATGGGAGATCTTGCAATGGCAGCCGTTGGCGGTGGCTCCGGCGTTGGCGTTGGCTCCGCCTCGCCCTGTTCGGCGGCTGGTTTTGCCACCCTGGTCGGTGCGTCGGCATTGATCGGCGCGCCAACCGTACTTGGCGCAGAAGCGGCTACTTCCGGAGTCGGCTGGTCGAGTTGTGGCGTCTGGAGCGAGATAGCCTGTTCCGGCCAGAACAACCAGGCAAAAACGATGACGTTGGCGACCAGCGCCACAACGATCAAGCCGCCCACCAACTGGTGTCTGCGATAGCGCGTGTCCCTTCGCATCAGGCTTGCCGCCAGGGTCGGATTTCCTTCGGCGGTAGATTTCTGCAGGGCGTCGAGGATGTATGACATATCAGCTGTGGAGCTTTGGTGTGGGCCACCGTAGCCGGTCGGCCAGACGGATCCAGGTTGCCGGACCCACCACCCCGTCAGCCAACAAACCCTCGGTACGTTGAAAGGTGAGGACGGCGTCATGAAGACTGTCGTCGAAGAGGTCGGGGGTCACGCTGGTCAGCCGCGAATCCACAAGGGTTGTCAGCTGGCCGCGTAACCAGCCGACGCTCGGGTGGTCGTCTCCATTACGCAGGCTGCCGCGATAACCGGGAGGCGTCTTCCACAACACCACATAGGTACCAAACCAGATATTTCGCAGGTCTTTCGGGGTGATTCGGTAAACCTCGTTGCTGAGGTTGAATTGGAAACTCCTCCCATCGATGTCGGTTGCCGTCACCGCTGCGTAATAGGGAACTGTTTCGTTGTCCCACAGTTCCACGACAACCGGGAGGTTGAGGCGATTGATTTCATTCCAGCCACCTTGACGACGAAGGCACTGCAGGCCAACCGACGGAGCAAAATCGCATGGAATGCTGTTTTCCTCGGAGTCGTATTGACTGCCCCATAGCGCGAATACCACAGCGTATGCCTTTCGTTGGCTGCTGTAACTCCCGTCCGGAGGGCGAGCAATCCGAATAACCTCGGGAAGATCGGGATAACGCTGGTCCGCAAGCTCCGGGTGTCCGAGCCGGTCTGCGTCGGAATGGCCGTTTCCCGGTCCGTTTCCAGGCTGCCGGGGAAGCTCTGGCGGAGCGGCAACCTCTCGATCGGACGCTCGCGGCCGATCCGTATCATCCGGCGTATGGTCGGCGGGATTTTGCTCTCCGGGAGCTTGTGTCTCGGCTTGGGTTGTTGGAGATTGCACGATCGTCTCGGTGCGGGAAATCTCAATGGATGGTTCCGGTTCCGGAACGGAAGCCGAAAAGTAAACCCATGCCATGGCGACGACGCTCACGGAGAGGACGCTCACGGAGAGGACACTCACGGAGACGACGCTCGCTGTCAGCCACAGGGGAAAACGCTGGCGGCCGCCGAGCACTTCGCGAGCGGCGCGTGCGACGATCGAAGGAGTCACGCTGTGTTTACCTTCGACGTATGCCCCGAGCAGTGCCCGGTCGGCGAGAACGTTGATTACCCGGGGAATTCCTCTGGAAATCCGGTAGAGCTTGCGCAAAGCTCCTTTGTCGAAGATGTGTGGATCGCCGCCCGCCGTCGTCAGCCGGTGCGCAACGTACGCGAAAAAATCCTCTCTGCCCAGGCTCTCCAGATGATAACGGGCGGTAATCCGCTGGGCGAGTTGGCGCAGTTCCTGGCGTTCCAGCAGCTTGCCGAGTTCCGGTTGACCGAGCAGTATGATGCGTAACAACTTGCGCTCATCGGTTTCCAGGTTGGTTAGCAGGCGAATCTGTTCCAGAACCGCGGGCGCGAGGTTTTGTGCCTCGTCGATGATCAGTACCGTGCTGCGACCTTCGGAGTACGAACGCAGCAAGTGTTTGTTGAGCAGATCGATGTACTGCTTGACGGTTTGCATGCTGCCCGGCTCGTGATTGATACCGAGCTCCTCGCAAATCGTCTCGAGCAGTTCCTTGACGGTAAGGCGTGGGTTCAGAATGAAGGCAACATCCAGATCGGGTGGCGTCTGCCTGATGAGGTTGCGCAGCAGGGTGGTTTTACCGGTGCCCACCTCGCCGGTAACCAGCACGAATCCACTGTTGGCGAAGCCGTACATGAGGTGTGCTAACGCCTCGCTGTGGACTTCGCTCAGATAGAGAAACCTTGGATCTGGAGCGATGGAGAAGGGTTCCCGGCTGAAGTGGAAATGTTCGTTGTACATCAGGAAAGAAGCACTCGATGAGGCGGCAGACGATCGTCTTTTTCCTGCCACATACCCTCGATCCAGGGTCCCAGGGATTTTCGCTGCTCGCGGTCACTCTCGAAGAAGCGAATCG
>JAPUJX010000530.1 GCA_027295975.1 Gammaproteobacteria bacterium | reverse complement strand
CCCCGAATCCGGAAAGCATCGTGACCATTGACACGATCGATGGCGAAACCCACTCGGAAGCCGTCAACGTGGCGATTCCGATGGTCGATCTACCCGCCCAATGGGAAAAGCTCGAACGCAAATTTCATGCGCTCGTCGATTCCCGGCTGGGCGCCGATGTCGCCGACGAACTCATCAACTACTGCAAAACGCTGGACGAACACGACAACCTCGGCGAGTTCTACGCTCTGCTGCGTGCTCCTGCGAACTCCTCCGAGCCAGCTTAGATGACCGAGGCAGAAGCAGATTTCCGCGCGCGTGCGACGCTGGTTCGCAAAGGCAATCGCTACGAGGACATGACCGAAGGTCGGGTCTTCGAGCACCATTGGGGACGCACTATTTCCGCCGGAGACAACGCTGCGTTCACAACCCAGACGTTGTCTTTCTGCCCGCTCTACTTCAACGAGCCATACGCAAAATCCCTCGGTCATCGCCAGATCCTGGTGAACCCGATGCTCGTGTTCAATACGGTGTTCGGGCTTTCCGTCGAGGATCTGAGCGAAGGTGGCGGACCGTTTCTGGGCGTCGACGATTGTCGGTTTCTCGAGTCCGTGTACATCGGGGACACCCTTACCGCGCGCAGCACCGTGGTCGGCAGACGGGCTTCCAAAGGCCAGCCCGGGTTCGGAATCGTGACCTGGCACACGGAAGGTTTCAATCAGAACGATGATCAGGTCATCGATTTTCACCGAACCAACCTGGTGCGCAGGCGGGAAGGCTAGTGCTTACGGGCTCCGACAACTATTTCGAAGACTTCCAGATCGGCCAGGTCCTCAAACACGCCCGTGGCAAAACAATGTGCGAGCAGGACAACGTGGGTATCACGCTTCAGGTTCTGAATACGGCGGAAGCTCACTTCAACGAAGATATCATGCAGAAAAACGCCATGGGGCGGCCGGGGTGGAACTCACGTCTGCAGTTTGGCGGGGTAACCATCGCCATGGTGATCGGCCTGACCATGCAGGACACGGGCGAGAATGCATTGCGCGAACTTGCCCTGGACAAGATTCGGCTGAAGTCCCCCGTATTCCACGGGGATACCCTGTACGCGTACACCGAAGTACTGAATAAGGAAGACTCCGATCGAGAAGACGCCGGGGTGGTAACCTTCAAACACTATGGGGTGAATCAGAAAGACGAGGTGGTGTTCGAAGGCGAGCGCCAGGTACTCGTCAAACGTAAAAGTCATTTTCTTCAGGAGATCAGGTCAACAAGATGAGCAAACAACCCAGGCGCGCACGGCGCTGCCAGCTCTCCGTGCCAGGCAGTTCCGAAAAAATGATGGGCAAAGCCGCCGGTCTCGCACTCGATCACGTTTTTCTCGATCTGGAAGATGCCGTGGCGCCAAACGCCAAGCCCGCTGCCCGGGGCATGATTGTAGCTGCCCTCAACAACCTCGACTGGCAACCCCGAACGGTTTGCGTACGCATCAACGACGTGGAGACCGAATGGTGCCACGATGACATCATTGAGGTTGTCACCGGTGCGGGAGAGAAGCTCGATACGATCATGCTGACCAAAGCCAAAAGTGCCGCCGACGTGATGTTCGTACATCTGATGCTCGACCAGCTCGAGCGGAAACTGAGGCTTTCCAATCGAATCGGCATCGAGTGCCTCATCGAGGAGGTGGAAGGCATGATGAACGTCGAGGAGATAGCCGCCTGCTCGGATCGGCTCGAATGCCTCGTGTTCGGCATGGGCGATTATTCGGCCAGTCAGCAGATACAGATCGCTTCGGTCGGCAGTTCGGGCACTTACCCGCCGGACCTCTGGCATTATCCCCGTTACAAAATGACAATCGCCTGCCGCGCCAACGGTATCGACCCGGTAGACGGTCCCTATGCCAACTTCCGTAATCCAGAGGGTTACACGAGGGAGGCGGAACGGGCAAATACCCTCGGAATGGTGGGCAAGTGGGCCATTCACCCGAGCCAGATCGAACTCGCCGACCAGGTTTTCACCCCGGACCCGGAAGCGTTGGAAACCGCCCGGCAACAGAAAACCGCCTATGCACAAGCCCTCGAGCAGGGGCTCGGCGCCATAGACGTCGACGGGGTGATGGTGGACGCCGCCAGCATTCGCATCGTGCAGAATCTGATCAACCGCGCCGACCTCATCGGCCTGTGAGAAGCCGCTAGTGTCCTGTCTGGTACCAGTATGACCGAACCGTATTTGACCGAAGAGCGGCGCATGATCCAGGACGTCGCCCGGGAATTCACCAGAAACGAGGTGCTGCCCGTTGCCAACGAGCTCGATCCGGTGCAGGGCCAGATTCCCATGGAGCTGCGCAACAAGATGGGCGAGATGGGTTATTTCGGCATTCGCATGCCGGAAGCCCACGGAGGTCTCGGTCTGGGTGTTTTTGAATACTGTCTCATCGCCGAAGAGCTCGCTCGCGGCTGGATGAGCGTGGCGAGCATCATCGCTCGCGCGGCCTCGCTGATGGGTGTGGGCGGCTGGTCCCTCGCCAAACGCGAGGAGTTGACCGCCAAAGCCGCCCGTGGCGAATACCTCGCCGCGATCTCGTTGTCCGAACCCGACGTCGGATCCGACCTCGCCGCGGTCAGCTGCCGCGCGGTGCTCGACGGTGACGAGTGGGTCATCACCGGAAACAAATACTGGTGTACGTTCGCCGATGGGGCAGACTATATTCAGCTGCTGGCGCGCGTTGAAACCCCCGAGGGGTCCGGATCACGCCACTCGGGGCTGCGCTCGTTCATCATCGAAAAACCCCGCGGAGAACTACCCGCGGGCTGTTCGGGATCTCCCATCCCGAAGATCGGCTATTTCGGCTGGAACACCTTTGAGCTCGCTTTCGATGGCTGTCGAATTCCCAAAGAGAACATCATCACCGGCGGCTCCACCGAAGGTTTCAAGAACACCGTGAATTTCCTCAACGTGGCACGTGCCCACACGGCGGCAAGATCCATCGGTCTCGCCCGCGGCGCGCTGGAAGACGCAATCGCGTACTCTCAAGCGCGAGCGCAGTTCGGTGTCCCTATCAGTGATTTTCAGGAAACCCGTTTCAAGATCGCCCGTATGGCGAGCGACGTCGAAGCTGCGCGACAACTCATGTACCACGTGGCGACCTGCATGGATTCCGGTGCGCAGGCCGACCGGGAGGCAGCCATGGTGAAATGGTTCGCAAGCGAAATGGCAGAACGGGTGACCTCCGATGCACTGCAGATCTTCGGTGGCGCCGGTTACACCAAATTACACGCGGTGGAGCGCTATTGGCGGGATGCGCGGCTGACGAAAATTTTCGAAGGCACGAGCGAGATCCAGCTGCGGATCATCTCGGATAGACTGTTGGGCAAACCGACACAACGCGCCACGAGCTGAATTCTACGGAGGATGATCGATGACCGACGTCGCCGAGTTACCACAGACTTTTGGTGAGCTGAAGACTTCCGGCCTTCAGGTACTCCCGGTCAAAGCCGAGTTGCGCAAGAACCTGATCAGCAAACTGCGTGGCGGGGAGCCGTTGTTCCCCGGGGTAATGGGTTATGACCATTCGGTGATCCCCCAACTGACCAACGCGCTGCTGGGATCTCAGGACATCATCCTGCTGGGCGAAAGGGGACAGGCAAAGTCACGCCTCATGCGCAGCCTGACCTCCCTGCTCGACGAGTGGACGCCCGTTCTCGAAGGTACGGAGATACCGGAGAACCCGTTTCAGCCGATCACCGCCCTGGGTCGGAGCCTCATCGAGGAACATGGCGACGGCGCCTCCATCTGCTGGCTGCATCGAGACGATCGTTACGCCGAGAAACTCGCGACGCCCGATATCACCATCGCCGATCTCATCGGGGAGGTCGATCCGATCAAGATAGCCGAAGGTCGTTACCTGTCCGACGAGTTGACCCTGCATTATGGCCTGGTGCCGAGAGTGAACCGGGGGATTTTTGCAATCAACGAATTACCCGATCTCGCCGAACGAATCCAGGTGGGGCTGCTGAACGTGCTCGAGGAACGCGATGTGCAGATTCGTGGCCACAAAGTACGGCT
>JAPUJX010000053.1 GCA_027295975.1 Gammaproteobacteria bacterium | reverse complement strand
ACCCAGCGCAGCGAATCTCTCTTCCAGCGTCTGGCCATCCGCCTGCAACGTAACCAGACCACTGCCGATCAGGAAAATCATCGATTTTGTGAACATCGGTACTGCTATTCCTTTCTTACTCATCGGTTGGTGTCAGCGTCGCTAGAGCGTCTCGCCGCTGAATGCGAGCAGGTCACCCAACCTGTCATCATGTTTCAACAGGTCCTGGCGCATCTGGCTGTTGTGCCGCTCGGCGGCACGTTGCGCCAGCCACACGAGTGGTGTCGAAAACCACCGGGGCAGGGCGCTGTCGATATCGAATAATCGTCCGGCGATGCGTTGCAGCCGGTCTCCGTAAAAATCCGTCAGCAGCTCGTCTTCGAGGGACAATATCGCTTCGAAGCTGCCCCGATCACCTTGACGCCCGCCCCGGCCAAATAGCTGTCGGTCGATTCGCCTCGCCTCGTGCCGCTCGCTGGCCAGTACGTGTAACCCGCCAAGCTCGTTGACACCCTGGGCGAGTTTGATGTCGGTACCGCGACCCGCCATGTTGGTTGCTACGGTGACCGTGGCCTGATGACCGGCCTGGGAGATGATCTTCGCTTCCTCCTGGTCCTGTCGCGCATTCAAAACCTGGTGCTGCAGAATTGCTCCCCGTAACAGGTGACTCAGGTGCTCCGAGGCCTCCACCGAGCGGGTGCCGATGAGCGTTGGCCGCCCTTCACGGTGCATCTCGAGCACTCGCCGTGCCACATGGGTCCATTTTGCTTCGGCTTTCTGGAAGACGCGATCAGGCATCTTTCTGCGACGCAGCGGCACGTTAGTCGGAACCGTAACGACGTTCAAGCCGTATACGGCCCAAAGCTCCTTTCCAACCTCCGTTGCCGTGCCCGTCATCCCAGCGAGGCGAAGATAGCGCCGAAAGAACCGCTGGTAACTGATCCGAGCCAACGTTTCGTGACGCCCACTGAGCGCGTAACCCTCCTTGGTCTCGATCATCTGATGCAGACCGCGCTCCCAGGAACGATCGGCCATGACCCGGCCGGTAAACTCGTCGATGATCTGAACCTTGCCCTCTTTCAAGAGGTACTGGCGGTCGCGGTGATAAAGATGGTGTGCCGCCAATGCTTGTTTGACAAGGCCTTCCCGGCGCTTCGTACCGGTCCAGATACCACCGAACGATCGAGCGGAGTGGCCTATCTGCGCGCGACCGAAGTCAGTCAGGTCAATCCGTTTATCGCGCGCGCTGATTCCGAAATCCCTGGGGGATTGCAACTTGCGGGCAATGTAAAGGGCCTGCCGGTAAGTGTCTTCTTCCTGGGTATTGTCACCCCGATCCGAGATGATGAGCGGCGTGCGGGCCTCGTCCACAAGAACGCTGTCGACCTCGTCGACGATGGCGAAACACAAGCCCCGGAGCATCAACCGGCTGGTACGTGGGTGATCGCTGTGCAGGCTCTCGAGCTGAAGGTGCAACCGGTGTTTCACCTGGTCCATCAGCAACCGGTCTTTCAGGTAGTCGAACACGAGCTGCTTGTTGGTGCAGTAAGTCACGTCACAGGAGTAGGCTTTTTGCCTCGCCATGAAGTCCATGCCTTCCGTGATCGAGCCCACGGTGAGCCCCAATGCTTTGTAGATTGGTCCCATCCACTCGGCATCGCGTTTGACGAGAAAGTCGTTGACCGTCACGACATGCACCGGAATGCCCGCAAGCGCCGCGGTGCACGCCGGCAGCGTTGCCGTCAATGTTTTACCTTCCCCTGTTTCCATCTCCGCAACCATGGCGTTCAGCATGATCCGGCCCCCGTACAGCTGCACGTCGTAGTGGCGCAGGTGCACCTTTCGCGTCGCAACCTCGCGGACCAGGGCGAAAGCCTCGATGACGAGCTCGTCTGTCAGTCCCTCGCCATAGAGCCGCTCCCGGAGCCGTCGAATATGCTGACGTAATTCGAATTCGGTGTATGCGGTATGTTTTGTTGCCAGAGCGTTCACCGTTTTGACGAACTTCCAGTTGCTCGAGCCTAGACCGCGAAGACGTTGTCGCACGGCACCAACGGCATTTGCGGCGAACCGGTCGAGGGCCGTGTCGCGCACGTCTTCACGCTGCGGATAACGACCGAGCGCCACGCCGGGTCGTAACATCGCAGAGTTATACATTGAACTGCCTCAGGAAGAGCTGCCGTAGGGCACGAAAAAGCTGCATACCGAGAGGACTGTCGCCATGATCCAATCTGACGTAGACGCGTCGGCCGAGGTATTGGGTTTGAAATGTGTCCGGCATCACCACCTCCAGTTCGAAGATGCGTTCCAGTGTGATACGCCCGGAATTGTCTCTAGGGTCGACTGGGACCATGCCGCCACCTGCGAGACCAAGCGCCGCCGACGGCAACTGGTTAGTGCCACCAGGTATCTCGCGCTTGATCGTGGCGACAAAAGATTCACCGCCCCATTCGGCCGGGATGACGTGGACTGTGCGAGTACCTTCACGAACGAGACCGATGTCGTCTTGCTTGACAACGACCCGAACGTTGACCGGATCATCCGGATTGATCACGTACCCGATCAATTGACCTTTTTGCAGGAACCGATCCGGCAGATCCTGCTCCGTTGGCACCACCAACATGCCTTCCCGGGGGCTACGGATAAGCAGATCTCCCATACGTTGATTCGCCAGCTCCACAGCCGCGTCCACCGCCGCCATTGCCTCACGAAGTATGGCGGCTTGCACGAGGTTCGTGGTTTGCGCCGCAACTAGTTGATTTTCAACCTGTTTTTTCTCCGCGAGTAACATCTTCAGGCGAGCTTCAAGCATCGGGTCCCGGGTGGCGATCAACGCCTCACCGCGCTCGACCCAGGTACCCGAGGGAACCTTCACTTCCACGACGAACCCTTCTGTTGCAGCACGAATCTGCGATTGCTCGGTAGGCCAGATGATGCCCTCCGTACGAGTCCAATACGGCGCCGGTAACACGAACAAAATGCTCAACACCGCCAGAACAACGAGAAAGCTGACCCCAACGGCGCGCCCTCGATTCTTCCTCAACTGTTGGCCCGTAAATAGGTATCTGGTGTGCTTCGCAAGAGGCATACCGATCATGGTGAACCCTGCCCACATGGCTAACACGATACCCAACGCGAAGAACTTACCACCGATGTAGAGAATGATGATGTACATTATCAAGATACGATACGCGAACGCTGCTAAACCGTAGACGACAAACCAGAACCGCTCTCCTTGCAGGTAAGCGGGCGATTCAATATCCCTGGCGTTGAAGAGGTATCGCT
>JAPUJX010000529.1 GCA_027295975.1 Gammaproteobacteria bacterium | reverse complement strand
CACTGGCTGGTACCGCTGCGGCAGCCGAAGCCTGGGCGGGATTCTTACTCATGATGAGGGCATTGGCGGTACTTGCCGTTTGACGCCTGAATCAGCGATCCATCGCGCTCGAGCGGTCGTTGTTCTTCTGGGTTTCGGACTACCAGCGCAGGCAATACCCATTGCGGGCTCGAGTTCGGGTGTTTTCGAAAACCCAATTGGCCCCGGCGGCATGCAAGTCACCGGGGTGGGGACCGATAGTTTTACCTGGGGCAATGGAGCGCCGTTTAACTCCCCGTCATCGTCTCTACAGTTTAACGGACTTAGGCTTCAGCGGTGACACGGGGTTCTTCTTTGACGTAGGCACCGTTAATTATTTTAACGGCACTATCTCACCAGGCACCGAAGCCACTTCTGTCGACCTGTCCATAGAGCTCTAACTAGCTAGCCCACGTAAGGTTGAACGCAACCTGGCCAGCGCAGAGATTGTCGAGTTGGATACCGGATTCCCGGTGGATGGATCGTTAATCGATGTAAGTGCTAACCAGCTTCCTCGATTCGTTACGCCGGAGTCAGTACGTTAGTGGCGAATTCTCAACTCATCGTTGATTCACCCCTGGTGCCAAGACACGTCCGGGCAAATCTACCGGGCTCGTGATTTTCCTCCTGTTGAGAAATTCTGTTGATCGCGCCCAAGTAATTGTCAGAGAAATTCTCCCTGGTCATAAATACTATACAATGTACACCATTGCATCGGCCTCAAATCAAATCGAGCGCACAAGCGAACAGAAAAAATTTACCTAAAGCCGTAAGATTGATCGACCTTGTAGCACTTTTTCGACCCCCAGGGCATTTTTTGAACCACTTATGTATGTTATACATTATAGAACTAGATGCGAATTTTAATTGTATTAACGTCAGCGTTTGCCGCACGCGCCTGCGCATGTACGGACAGGACTGGTCGAGTTGAAAGGATATTCGTTTCTATCACTTGCGCGTCACGCACTTGGCGGACATAAAGGCTGGCCGGTTGTCTGGCGCTCGCCTGAGCCAAAGAAAAACTACGATGTGGTGATCATTGGCGCTGGTGGTCATGGTCTTGCTACAGCCTATTACCTGGCAAAAAACCACCGCATGAAAAACATTGCTGTCCTGGAAAAAGGCTGGCTCGGCGGCGGTAACACGGGGCGCAACACGCAGATCACCCGTTCGAACTACTACTGGCCGCAAAGTGCGGCTTTCTTCGACCACTCGCTGAAACTTTATGAGGGCCTGAGTCGGGAGCTCAACTTCAATGTGATGTTGAGCCAGCGCGGCTTGCTGAATCTGGCGCACAGCCACCATGAGTTGGAGGTTATGCGCCGCTGGGCGAACGCCATTCAGATCAACAAGATCGATGCAGAGGTTCTTACCCCCATTGAGGTCAAGAAACTAGTGCCGTTGATCAATCTTGATTGCCGATTTCCGGTGCACGGTGGATTTATCCAGCACCGCGGAGGTATCTCGCGTCATGATGCCGTGGTCTGGGGTTATGCACGTGCCGCAAGTGCCTACGGCGTAGACATCATCCAGCAATGTGAGGTCTCGGGATTCAACATTCGCTCAGGACGCGTGACGGGGGTGAATACGACACGGGGCACGATCGGGGCTGACAAGATCGGCATCGCCGTTGCGGGTCATACCAGTGAACTGGCAAGGATGGCAGGTTTTCGGGTACCCGTGACCAGTATGCCATTGCAGGCCATGGTCAGTGAGCCGATCAAACCGTGTCTCAATACGGTGGTGATGTCACCCGTCATTCACATGTACGTCAGCCAGTCGGATCGCGGGGAACTGGTCTTCGGAGGCGGCGCAGACGTTTACAACAGTTATGCGCAACGGGGCGGTATTCCCTTGTTGCAGGAAATTACCGCGTCACTGGTGGAGCTGTTTCCGGCGTTCAGCCGCTTACGTCTGATGCGCCAGTGGGCGGGTATCGTCGACATTACCCCGGATACATCACCACTCATGGGACGCACCCCCGTGCAGAATCTGTATATCAGCGGTGGCTGGGGAACCGGTGGTTACAAAGCCATTCCCGCCGGTGGTGATACGATGGCCTACACGATTGCAAACGATCGGCCGCACCCGTTGATCGAGGATTTCTCTCTCGAGCGATTCGAATCCGGCGCACTGATAGACGAGGGAGCAGCCTCGGGAGTATCACACTGATGCTCCGGCTCAACTGCCCCTGGTGCGGTACGCGGGACGAAGTGGAGTTTTCATTCGGCGGAGAATCTCACATTACGCGTCCGTCGCTGGATGTGAGCGACGCCATCTGGTCGGACTATCTTTTCAATAGAGAAAACCCAAAAGGCATTCACCATGAGCGGTGGCTGCATCGTTACGGTTGCGGGCGCTGGTTCAACGTTGCGCGGGATACGGTTACCCACGAAGTTCACGCTGAGTACGAGATGGGTGCGCCAAAGCCTGAAATCCCAGGGAAGGATAGCGACTGATGTCTCATCCACAGAAAAACCGCTTAACATCGGGTGGCAGAATTGATCGGAGTCAACCGCTGTCGTTCAGATTCAATGACAAGCAGTTGCAAGGTTATCGGGGCGACACCATTGCATCGGCATTACTTGCCAACGGCATCGGCATGGTCACTCGGAGTTTTAAATACCATCGGCCCCGCGGCGTCATGTCCGCGGGTGTGGAAGAAACGAATGCACTGCTGACAGTGTCTGATGGAAACGGCGATGTACCCGTGGTGCGGGCGACCGTGCGCACATTACTTGATGACCATCTGATCAAATCTCCGAGCGGCTTCCCGAACGTCAACTTTGATCTGGGTCGCGTGTTGGATTTCACCCACAGACTTTGGACGGCAGGTTTTTACAACAAGTTGTTCAAGTGGCCAGGCTGGCGCTGGTACGAGGGCAGCGTTCGGCGCATGGCCGGGCTTGGCAATTTGCCTGGTGGCGAGGATCCAAATAGGTACTTCCACCACAATCTGTATTGCGACGTATTGGTCGTTGGTGCAGGGCCCGCCGGTCTTGCGGCGGCGTTGAGTTCGGCGGGTAGTGGTGCGCGAGTGTTACTTGTTGAACAAGATAATGAACTGGGCGGCAGCCTGCTCGCCAATAGCGCGCTGATTGATGGTGTCGATTCCGATCTATGGATTAGTCGAACGAGAACAGCACTTGAAGATGCCGCGAACGTCACCGTGATGACCTCGTCGACGGTTTCAGGCTATTACGATCACAATGTGCTTACCGTCACCGATCGGTCAACGGTTGGCGTCAAACGTTTTTGGAAAATCAGGGCAAAAGAAGTCCTGCTGGCCACCGGCGCAATCGAGCAGCCGCTGGTTTTTGAAAACAACGATCGGCCGGGCATCATGTTGGCCGGTGCGGCGATGACTTATGTAATTCGTTATGCCGTAAAGCCCGCCAGCGTGATGGTGGTAGCGACCAACAATGATTCTGCCTATCCAGCCGCATTTGCCCTGCATGACAACGGAGTCCGGGTACCGGCGATTGTCGACACGAGAAAAAACATCGCGACCGAAATTGCGCGGGAAGCCAATCAGCGCGGCATACAGATCATGGCGGGGTCCGTTGTCCTGGATACTGTCGGCACAAAAGCTCTCAGCAGGGTCAGTATCGGGCCGTTGTCCGACGATGGACAAGCCACGGTCGACCCAACCAGCACTATCGCCTGTCAGGGTCTGGCGATATCGGGTGGCTTCGACCCGAACTGTGCCCTCTATTCTCAAGCTGGCGGGAAACTCGAGTATGACGTTGAGTTGGCTTGTTTCGTGCCAGACCTGGTAAAAGCCCGTCGGGGACAGCGGGTAACGGTCTGCGGCGCTGCTAATGGCAGGTTCTCGCTGGCTGATGCACTGACGGAAGGCGCGTGCGCTGCTTCTGAAGCAGCGAACAATGCCGGTTTATCATGTTCTCCGATCGACTTCACGACTTCGGCAATCGACAGTTACAACCTCAATCCCATGAGGATTACTCCGTCGGGAAACACCAGTCGCCAGTGGGTCGATTTCGCGCATGACGTCACCGTGGCGGACATAGAATTGGCAGTGCGTGAAAATTTTGTTTCTGTGGAACATCTAAAACGTTACACCACCAACGGCATGGCGGTTGATCAGGGCAAGACCAGCAATCTCAACGCACTCACGCTGCTTGCCGAATTGACCGACAGATCGATTACAGAAGTCGGCTCGACGACGTTCAGACCCCAGTTCATGCCGGTTCCGATGGGTGCGATCGCCGGGCAGCGGCATGGAGACTTTTACGCACCGGCGCGCTTGTTACCGGCTCACGATTGGCATGCCGGTCGTGGAGCCGTGTTCGAAAATTACGGCACCTGGAAACGACCCGAGTAT
>JAPUJX010000528.1 GCA_027295975.1 Gammaproteobacteria bacterium | reverse complement strand
TTGCCGAACTCGGTTTCCTTAGCGAGGCGGTTACGGAGCACGGTCCAGAGGAACCGGCTTACGACCCTGAGATCCTCGCCGCGGCTCTCAAACAGATTGACGCAATGGAAGCCCGGGACGAAGGGGAGATTATCGTCGGCGAAATACCTGGGCGGTTCGGGGCTCTCTTGCAGGGGCTTGTCGAGCGACTGCAGTGGAGCATGACGCCGCCTCTCGCGCGAATCGCCATCGGCGCGCAGTTTGCGCTGGTATTGGGATTGGTCGTGGCGCTCAACTCAGGCCAAGCCCCGGAAGGAGCATACGATGTGGTTGCAACCGAACAACCGGGTGACTACATCCTGGGTTTTGCGCCCGGAGTGACGGAAGAACAGATCCGCACGCTGTTGTTGGAATCCAACACCACCATCATAGACGGGCCCAGTTCGAGCGGGTTCTACGTCATCGATATCGATGATAGTGTGGACGAGGCTGCGGCCGTTGCGAGGATCCGTGCAAGTGGGCTCAGCGCATTCCTGCAACCGGTTCCGCAACCTTCTCTCGATACCGGACCGGCTCCATGAGATGGGTCCTGGTTGCTGCGTTGAACATCGGTCTTGTCTGGGCGATGGATGGTTTGGCCCAGGAGGCCGAAACAGACGCGCCCACAACGGAGCTTCCGATAGAAGGTCGGGCAAATGCGATTAGCGATGGCGTCGTAAAAGATCAGGCAGGTCCGGATGTTGAGACCGTGCCACGACGATCGTTTCCAGACGACCCCTTCTACCACACGGAAGGTTCGTGGGAGCAGGACTTCGCCGATCAGTGGGCGCTTCGAGACCTGCGCGTATATACGGATGTAGCTCTGTCATTCGGACATGGCCGACGAGAGGCTCTACGGGTTGTAGACCCTGTCCCGAGTGCCCAACTCATTGATCAACCAGAGTCGGCCGGTGCGGTATTGGTGGACACACCGGATGGACCGGCGCTGGTTTTTCTCGATCCTCCCGCAATCGAACCGGTAGTAACAACCGATACGGTTGCAGCGGAAGCTCCCGTGATTGTTGCGGTCATCGATACTGGCGTGGACTATCTGCACGCGGACTTCGGTGCGGACCATCTATGGCGCAACCCGAACGAGAAACGCAACGGCCGTGACGACGATGACAACGGCTTCGTGGATGACCTGATCGGTTGGAACTTTGTAGATAATTCAAACAACCCCTGGGATCGCAGTGGTCATGGCACTCACATCATAGGGATCATCACGGCCTGCACCGATAACGGGCTCGGCATCTCCGCGATCAATCCGGATGCGGTGGTGATGCCGCTCAAGGTGGGTAACTTTGTCGGTCAGGCTCGTAGCTCCGCGATTGCTGGAGCCATCTACTATGCCGTGGACAACGGTGCGCGAATCATCAACTTGAGCCTCGGGGGTGAAGTGGTCACTCAGGCTGAACGCCTGGCATCACAATACGCGGCCGACAACGACGTGCTCATCGTTGTGAGTGCCGGTAACAAAGGGTTCAAGGCGTCGAGTTTCGGCTATCCAAGCCTTCCCGACGTACTCGTTGTTGGCGCCAGCAACACCTCAGGCGAACGCGCTGGGTTTTCGAATTTCGGCGCGGAGGTAGCGTTACTCGCGCCCGGCGTGGATGTCTTGTCGCTCAGGGCGAGGGATACGGACTTCATCGCGCTGTCCGATCCGCCTGATTACCCCGAGGGTTCGGCTGTTGTCGGTGATGATGAAAACTACTATCGGGCGAGCGGTACTTCATTTGCCGCGGCAATCGTAACCGGTGTTGCGTCGCGTTTGATGACGTTACGCCCGGAGCTAACCACCAACCAGGTTCGGCGAATGCTCGTCCACAACGCGATAGACGTAGGAGTGCCAGGCGTGGATCAACGCTCCGGGTACGGACGGGTGGATCTGGTGAGGGCGCTGGGTGCCGACCCGGAGGTTTTCATTGAGGCACAAATTTCCAAAGTAGATCTACAACTGCTCGACGAGCAGGTTTTGTTGAAGATCATGGGCACCGCGAACGCGGATAATTTTGCCTCGGCTCGTATGGAAGTCATTCCCTGGAACAACACAGATCAGGTTCAATCCAATGAAACATTGCCGGAAGCCGAGGCAGCTTGGCAGCGTTTAGGCAGCGCACTGACCCAGCCCGTAACGAACGGTCAGCTTGCCGAAATGAATCTCGAAACGCTCATCCTGATGACGGGCGGTGCCAGATCCTGGCAGGTCAGAGTGGTAGTTGAACATGCTAACGGCGAGTTCCGGGAATCGAGGATGGCGCTTGCGTTGCCAGAACCTCCGGCATACTTAAGGGGTACCCGGTGAATAACAGGAACATTTTCTTGTTGATGTTCTGCTTGATATCGGGCGTGTTACAGGCCGATCCGAAAAGAGATTGGGAGGCACCATTCGACATTGTTCTGCCGGAGCCTGCGCGTAACATCCTGCTGAAAGCCGGCGTTAATGCGGTCGAATGGGCGCGTAATCAGGGAATTGAGGCATTTTCTCTGATCCCACGCGGCCGCCAAGGCACCATCCTCGAGACTCGGCTCAACGAGGAGGAGTGGCAGCAACTCCAGGCTCGCGCCTGCACCGATCCGGGAGTTGATGGTTGTGAGACCGTCGCTTGCCAGACCATTCAGTTCGAAGGTGATGTTACCGCGGGTGATGGCAGCGCGCAGACACTCAAAGGCCGGCTCGTCAGGAATTCCCCCGAGTTGTTACCTGTGCCTGATGACGCGGATCTCAAGGCAATCTCCTGCGCAAGAGCACCGCTGCTGACGGGTCTTGATGCTGCAGGGACGGGTGAAGGGAATCTGGTTCTCGATCTGGAATTTGTCAGTGACAAAATCTCTGACAAGACGTTGGACGCAGCACAACAACAAGTGCCGGGGGAGGGCGCACAAATCACTGAAGCCCAACTCGGAGAAAAACGCGCTTTTCAGTTCAATCTCAATTCCACATTTACCGGCAGCGGTTCGGTCCGTTTCGATTCCGAACAGCTACCCGCAGATACCAGTGATTGGACTTTGGTTGTTGGTGTTGGCTGTAGCGAAGTTGCAGTTCCCTTGAATTCTCTCGCACCCGCAAGAGCGCCGGGCCAGGTAGCGGCAATCGTGGACGGGGGTGCGAGTGCGGCAATCGCCGCGACGTTTAACCTTACCGTTGTACGCGAAGCGACACTCGCGACCACTAACGAAACACTCGCTGTGTTTGCAACGGCGGACAATATTTTCACTTTGATAACGGCACTCATACTCGATCCTAGAGTGGCGAGCGCACAGCCAGACTATATCTATACAACCACGGCAACCCCTGGACATTCCGACCCATTCGCTTCGTTCGTCTATGGACCGGAAATGATTGGCGCACTTGCGCTTCATGATGACGCAACCGGAAACGGTCAGCTCGTGGCGGTGATCGATACAGGCGTCGATGTTGAACATCCGGAACTCACAGACAGAATCAGAGAATTCATCGATGTCACCGACAAGGGTTGGACCGCGGACGTTCACGGCACGGCAGTAGCCGGCATCATCGCCGCAAACGCCGATAACGCGGAAGGTGGTTATGGAGTGGCGCCCGAGGCAGACATCCTGGCAATAAAAGCCTGCCAACCGAAAACTGTCGGTGGGATTGCCGCGCGATGCTGGACGAGCACGCTTGTACAGGCGCTGGACCTCGCCATGACGAAGGACGCAAGCGTAATTAACATGAGCCTGGCCGGCCCACCGGATGAATTGGTAGAACGTTACGTTCGACTGGCGATCGGGCAGAATCGCCTGGTTGTAGCGGCTGCAGGCAATGGGGGTCCCGAGGCAAAACAGAGTTATCCAGCGGCAATTTCGACCGTACTAGCCGTCACAGCTGTCGATTCAGCAAACAGGCGTTACCGCGATGCAAATCTTGGCGAATTTATCGACGTGTCAGCTCCGGGTGTGGATATCGTCAGTCCGACACCCAACAATCAGTATCCGCCTTTATCCGGGACTTCCATGGCGGCCGCACACGTAAGCGGCGTGGCGG
>JAPUJX010000527.1 GCA_027295975.1 Gammaproteobacteria bacterium | reverse complement strand
TATCTCTACCGGGGCAGAGCCGAGCCGCTCAAAACATTGACGGAAAGTGTCGTTATCCGCGGGGCGCCGGACGAACTGGTTACGCTGGAGTTCACGCGCCACGGTCCGGTGGTGTTCAAAACCGAAAAACAGATTTTTGCGGTACGCGCCGCCTGGCTCACGCCCGGTATGTCACCTTATTTTGGAAGTGTGGAGTACATGAGGGCGCAAAACTGGCGCGAATTCGTAGCAGCCCTCAACCGTTGGGGTGCTCCTTCCGAAAACCAGGTATTCGCCGACGTGGATGGCAACATCGGTTACAAACCCGCCGGGCTGTTTCCGCGCCGCGAGAACTGGGACGGCCTGCTGCCGGTTCCGGGCGATGGTCGCTACGAATGGAACGGCTTTTTCGATATGGACGTACTCCCTGAACAGTACAACCCGGAACGGGGATTTACCGGTACGGCCAATGCGATGAGCCTACCCGACGATTATCCCATCGCGACCCACAGGGTAGGCTTCGAGTGGTCCGCACCCTGGCGTTACCGGCGCCTGAAGGAAGTGCTGCGAAACCAATCCGCCCACACCCTCGAAAACTCGTTGTCGTTGCAACGCGACTATCACTCCATCCTCGCGCGCGAGGTCATTACCCGGTTGAGGTCGCTTTCGGACCTGGGCGCCGATGCACAAAACGCCGTCAAATTGCTGGCTGACTGGGATGCTGATCTCGGCGTCGAATCATCCAGTGCCGCCCTCTATGCCGTTTGGTTCTACCGACACCTCCAACCGGAACTTGCCAAGGTAATGGCCCCACAGGCACCGAACCTGCTGAAACCTCTAGACACTCTGGCTGTTCTGGAAGCCTTGCGTTACCCCCTTGGCCGGGAGGTGGCAAGTAGAACTCTCGGGCAGGCATACGTTGAGACCCGACAACTTCTCGGGAAGGATCCATCCGCCTGGCGCTGGGGTGACCTGCACCAGATCCAGTTCGTTCACCCCCTGCAACATCTTGCGAAAAACGGATTGGCAGATGCCATGATCTACCGGGCTTATCCTCGTGGGGGGAGCGGCAATACCACCAACAGCACAAGCTTTCGAGCGGATGATTTTCTAGTCCGTTCGGGCGCGTCTTTCCGCATGGTTCTCGACGTGGGCAATTGGGATGCCGCGCGAATGACCAACGCACCCGGACAATCAGGGGATCCACGTTCTCCGTTTTACGACAACCTGTTAGAAGGCTGGGCCACCGAATCCAGCTTCCCGATGATATATTCCCGTGAAGCGGTACTCGACAACACAGCGTTGAAAATCACGCTCGAGCCCCTGAAGGACTAAACCCACGCACCACCTGCAATTTCTCCGAACAAGCCGCATCACCTTTTCCTGGAACAGTGGGCCGCAGCCTTCCCGGCGGCACGGCTTTATGCCTCTCCCGGTCTCAGGAGCAAGCGACCCGATCTGAATTTCCATGCAGACCTGGAAGACCAATCGGCCTCACCCTGGGCAAAGGGGACAACTCCCCGAAACTACCGGCTGAGCTTCTGGCGCCGCAAGGTTGCACGGAGGATAATCGAGGACATCCTGTCCTGGCAGCCTCGGCGGGTGGTTGTGTTACACGGACCCCACGTCGCAGAGAATACGACGGAATTCCTGCAGCATGCATTTCGGTGGCTGCTCCGAGGCGTAGAGCGCGCTATCAAAAATACGGTGTAACCCTTGGCCCACCCTTACCTGGAAGATCTGAAAATCCTCGCCAACCGGCATTTGAAGGGGCAATCCGATATCGAATGTAAACACTTCTTCAGCGGGGCCGCCCTCTATGCAAACGGTGAGATCTGCGTTTCTCTTACCCCGGTGGGTCTTGCATTCAAACTTTCCGAAGATCTTTGCGCCGAGTTGATCGAATCGGGCGCAGCCTCGCCACTGAGGTACTTCGCCAATTCCCCCGTCAAAAAGGGTTATGTGCTTTTTCCCGACTTCATTGATCTCGACACCCGTTTTCTCTCGCAGTATTTCCGGAAAGCCATCACCCGGTCAACCAGCGACAAACGGGGCGGTTAACAAGGAATTGTTTGCCGAGACGATCGGTAAATGCGCTACCATCAACCTCCGCGAAATACCTTAGTCGGCAACGTGAAGAAAAACTATACCGGTTCATGTCACTGCGGAAAGGTCCAGTTCGAGGTGGTTCTGGACCTCGATCACCTGCGAGTGTGCGATTGCTCGTTATGCCGAAAACGGGGTGCCCTGAACCACCGGGTCGAAGATTCCGAGCTTCACATTTCCACCCCGCTCGAAGAATTGACTCTCTATCAATGGCATACAAAAACAGCCAAGGACTACTTCTGTCCAACGTGCGGGATATTGCCGTTCCGTCGGCCTCGCACGGCCCCCGATCTCTGGACGGTGAACGTCCGCTGTCTGGACGGCGTCGACCTGGAATCAATAGCGGTCGAAAACGTTTACGGCAGCAGGCTGGACTGAAAGCGAGACCCGGACAGGCGGCTAGTCGAGCTTCAACACGCACCTCGCGTTGTCACGCAGAAACTTCGGCCACACTTCGTCTTTGAAAGGCACATTCTTCATATCGGTCATGATTCGCTCCACCGAAAGCCCCATCGGGAAATACCCGGCATAAATTACCTTGTCCGCCCCCCGCGAGTTCGCGTATTTAATTATTGCCTCCGGGTAATATTTGGGCGCGAACGCGGAAGTGGAGTAATACAGGTTCGGCCATTTGAGCATGAGTTTCACCGCCAGATCTTCCCAGGGCTCGCAGCCGTGACGGGTTACGAACACCAGTTCAGGAAAGTCGTACATCACTTTGTCGAGTAGTTCCACATGTTGCGGCCACATGGGGAAACGAGGGCCCGGAACCCCCACGCACGAAAAAATCGGCACATCGAGTTCCACACACTTGGCGTAAATCGGATACATCAGCGCATCGTTGATCCCCACCTGGGGGTTGTATCCGGCATTGAAGGCGCCAAAGGAACGCACGCCAAACTCCTCGTATTGACGCACCATGTTACGCACACCTTCCATACCCGTATTCGGATCCACTCCGCCCTGAGGCACAAACCGGTCCGGGTGGTCTTTCAGTGCCTTGCGGCTCACATCGCCACCCACCCCGATGAGGCCTATTTCTATATCAAACCGGTCCATTTCGTGGAGCGTGACCGAAATCGGGTCTTTGGTTCCATAGAGTTCCTTGGGAACGTTTTTGAACATGTATTCCACCGGAAAATCGAAATCGGTGGACCCGTCTTTGAGCTGAGCACGTATGAAGTCGTACTGCGCGAAGTCACTCGCGGGAAAGCCGATCATGGTATCGACGATCCCGAGATTTTCTGGCATGGCCATGTTTACCCCCGATGTTCCAACCGCCTACATCCCATACAGTGCACTCTGGAACAGTGAACAGGTTGCGTCCCGTGGAATTTCCTCCCGCGATAGAGGCTGGTTCACCTGCTCCGGGGTCGGCCCATATCGATCGGCGAGGGGCTTCAGCTTGTCGAGGTCGAAGCTGTAAAGCTGCGCCGCATTCTCCCCAAAAAGCATACGCCGCTCGCGCTCCGGCACGTCGGCAAAGGTCAATCTCAGCGACTCGAGGTTGTATGGGAAAGTGCCTTCGTAATGCGGATAGTCATTACCCCACAAGACGTTCTCCGCGCCGATCTCGTTCAAGCCGTCGAGTTCCGCCTTGCTTGGAAAGCTCGCCCCGTACCAGCAGTTACGCCGAGCGTACTCACTCGGCAGATCTTTCAGTACCCAGTCGCCATCGTAGTGCATCTCGCCGATGGCCCCCGCTTCAATACCCATGTGAATCCGATCGAGCTGCTTCAACATGGGACCCACCCATGCGCATCCGGATTCGGTGAGGATGTACTTCAGCTTGGGGAAACGTTCGAACACACCACTCATCAACAGGTGCCGGTAACCTGCCTGACAATAAAAAGTGACCTCCGATATCCACAAGGCTTCGCCCACCAGGCTGCGCCCATAGTCGGGTGACCCCTGGCCCGAATGCTGGTTGATCACGAGATCGTGGTCCTGAATAGCGGCAAACAATTTGTCCCACGCCGGATCGTAGAGGGGTGTCAACCAATTGCAATCGGGGGGAATCAACGGCAATAACACACCACCACGTAAACCCGCCTGCGCGATGAACTCAACGTCTTTTATCGCCTCATCAAGATCGTTGGGTAGGATCAAGCCGATTCCCGCCCGCCGGTCCGGGTCCTCGGCACAGAAATCTTTCAACCAACGGTTATGCGCGCGAATCCCGGCGAGGGAACGTTCGTA
>JAPUJX010000526.1 GCA_027295975.1 Gammaproteobacteria bacterium | reverse complement strand
TATTCCTGATTTTCGACGCTGAGGTCGACAACTACCTCGATACGTTCTCCGCAATAGGGACAGTAGAGGAGACAGGTTTGAGTGGAGAGTTCCAATTGCTGGTGCCTTTAAGGTCTACCGCCCCTGGTATTTCGGTTTCCGTTTCTCCATGAACGCACGCGGACCTTCCCGAGCGTCCTCGGTTCGAAACACCGGAGCCGAGATCTCCGTTTCGATCTTGAGCGCTTCGCGTTCCGGCTTGCCGAGACATTCTTTCACCGAGCGGCGAATGGCTTTGACCGCCAGAGGTCCGTTGGCGGCGATTTTCTCGGCGATTTCCATCGCCTTGCTCACAACGTCTTCGGTAACGTAGTTGAGAAAACCGAAATCAAGTGCCTGCCGTGCCGAGATGAGATCGCCGGTCAACAGCAATTCCATCGCCTTGGCGTATGGTAGTTGTACGGGAAGCCGTACCGTGGAGCCACCGGCCGGAAAGATCGCCCACTTCACTTCCTGAACGCCGAATTTGGCTTCGGCGACGGAAACCCGGATATCCGTTCCCTGGACGATCTCCATACCACCGGCAATCGCGTGGCCGTTGATCGCCGCTATCACGGGCTTCTCGACATCGAAATTACGCAGGAGCGCGCGGCCGGTGATACCGGGCTCGGACATCAGCCGTTCGTCCCAGATGTTTTCGGGCTGACGCGCTCCCGACATCAGCGGGATGAGTTGCCCCAGATCCGCTCCGGCACAAAAGGTACTCCCGACGCCGGTAAGCACCGCCACGCGAATCTCGTCGTTGTCCTTCACGTCCCCGAAAGCATCAGCCAGACGTACCGAAACCTCCGGGTTGATGGCGTTGCGTGCTTCCGGGCGGTTCAGGGTAATGAGTGCGATGTGTCCTTTTGTCTCGTAGTCGACGACTGCCATGTTGCCCCCTTTGATGAATCGTTCTTCTCGCAGAATGTCTACGATGTGCCCAACGCTGTCAAATAACCCATCCGGCCCAGCCGTCGATGGGTTGTGAATGGCGATTCGGCTCATTAGAATTCCCGGCCCTCACTTCCTGTTCTCAAAGGCATGGCATGCCCCAGATTTTCGTGGAAAACCTGGAGAAACGGTTTCGCGTGGCCGAACGCAAAGCCGGACTCTGGGGTGCGGTTCGTGGGCTGGTGCATCGCCGTTACCGAGAGGTGGAAGCATTACACGAGGTGAGCTTCAGCATCGAGCAGGGCGAGCTTGTTGGTTACATCGGCCCGAATGGCGCGGGCAAGTCGACCACCATCAAGATCCTGTCGGGCATTCTCGTGCCGTCGGGCGGGCGCTGTGAGGTCAACGGACTCATCCCCTGGGAAAACCGTATCAAACACGTGGCTCATATTGGCGTGGTGTTCGGTCAGCGCACCCAGCTTTGGTGGGATCTGCCGGTCATCGAGTCATTTGAGCTTTTGCGTGACATCTATCGTGTTTCGCCGGCAGATTTCACCCGTACCAGTGATGAGCTGATCGAATTATTGGAGTTGTCCCCGTTGCTCGACGTACCGGTGCGGCAACTCAGCCTCGGACAACGCATGCGCTGTGATCTGGCTGCTTCCCTGATTCATCAACCGGATATCCTGTTCCTCGACGAACCGACCATTGGCCTGGATGCGGTGGCGAAGCTTGCGATGCGCAGCTTCGTGCAGCGCCAGAACAAAGAACGAGGCACGACGGTTCTGCTCACGACTCATGACATGGACGACATAGAGGCGTTGTGCACACGTTTGTTGCTCATCAATCATGGCACCTTGCTGATGGATGGCACGGTGAAAGATCTGCGTAGCGACGAGCGCCGGGTGTTGGTGGACTTCGAAGGGGTCCCGCAACTCAGCGCGGAACATGCATCATTTGCCCGGGAACGGAATGGGAGCCGGGTCATTTTCCGGGTTCGTGGTCGGGTGCCCGAGTTCATTGCAGACATCACCGCTCACTATTCCGTTCACGACCTCATGGTGGAGCATCCTCCCATCGAGGAGACAGTGGCGGAACTCTATCGCAAGAGCGTTCGATGAACGCAATTTCGAAGTCGTTGTGGCACGCGTATCTCGCCGTCGCCGTAACCCGTTTCAAGATGGTGTTGCAATATCGCGCTGCCGCGTTTGCGGGTTTCGGCACGCAACTGTTCTGGGGGTTCATCAAGGTCATGGTGTTCGTGGCCTTTTTCGAGGCGACCAACGAAGTCCAGCCGATGACGTTCTCCGAGGTTCTGGTGTACATCTGGCTCGGTCAGGGATTGCTCGCGCTGCTGCCCTGGAACGTGGATGCGGAGATTGCCAACGACATCCGCACCGGTGGGGTGGTTTACGAGCTGTTGCGGCCGTTGGATCTCTACAGCTTCTGGTTCGCCCGAACGCTGGCTTTTCGAGCCGCGCCGACGCTGTTGCGGTTGACCCCGATGTTGATTTTTGCCTACTGGGTGCTGCCGTTGATCGGTTTTTCCGAGTGGGCGCTGCCGTTGCCGGACAGCTTCGCTTCGGGGCTTCTGTTCGTTTTTTCGGTTGTTGCCACCCTCGCGTTGAGCACCGCGTTCACCATGGTCATGCATGTTGCGCTCATCTGGACGATTTCCGGTGAAGGATTCAACCGCATGATGCCGGGTATCGTGCCGGTGTTTGCCGGGCTCATCGTCCCGCTGCCGTTATTTCCCGATTGGCTGCAACCCTTCCTGTACTGGCAGCCTTTTCGCGGCATGGCGGATGTGCCTTTCAGAATCTACAGCGGGCATATTCCGGTGGATGAGGCGTTCTTCGAGATTGCCATGCAGTGGTTCTGGTTCGCGGTAATTGTCGTGTTGGGTTACCGGTTACTCATTCGAGCGCGAACCAGGCTGGTGGTGCAGGGTGGATAGGGTTGCGAACGCTCTCGGATTGTATTTTCGACTGGCGAGCCAGTCTGTACGCGCGCAACTGCAATACCGGTTATCGTTCGTATTGACGAGCATCGGCGGATTCGTCACCACCAGTGTGGAAGCCCTTGGCGTATGGGCGCTGTTCGACCGTTTTGGACAGCTGGGCAGCTGGCGCCTCGCCCAGGTGGCGTTTCTCTATGGGCTGGTGAACTGCGTGTTCGCGTTCAGCGAAGCCCTGGCGCGAGGCTTCGATATATTCGGCAAGGAGTTTGTGAAAACCGGCAACTTCGATCGGCTGTTGCTGCGGCCGCGATCGACGATCCTGCAGCTTGCGGGTCACGAATTTCAGCTCCAGCGGGTGGGTCGGTTGTTGCAGGGAATTATCGTGCTCACCTGGGCGATAGTGGTACTCGATATCGACTGGAACGCAGGCAAGGTGCTGTTGCTGATTTTTACCATGGTGAGCGGCGTGGTCTTCTTTTATGCGCTGTTTATCTTTCAGGCCACACTGTCGTTCTGGGCTACGGAGTCCCTCGAGATCATGAACACCCTGACCTATGGCGGCGTGGAAACCGCTCAATACCCCCTTGCCATCTACCGGCGTTGGTTCCGGCGTTTTTTCACCTTCGTCATCCCCCTGGGTTGTATCAGCTATTTCCCGGCAATCCTGATTTTCGGAATTGAAGACCCCCTGGGCACCGGGGTGGTTTTTCAGGCGCTCAGCCCCCTGGCGGGATATCTGTTTTTTGCTGCGGCGTTGGGCTTCTGGTTTTTTGGTATTCGTTATTACACGTCCACCGGGAGCTGAAGACGATATAGCCGTCCTCAATCCAGTTCCGGGTTACTGGCCAGGCTTTGCAGGATGAAAGCGCCCGGTATGGATAAATTTTTTCCGATCTCGAGCAACAGATCCACCTCGGCTTCCGTCGAGTGACCGTCGGCTCGCGCTATGGTGCACAGATCGTGGATCACCTGCATTCTCTGGGGTCGCGATGTATGGGTTCGGGCCTGGGAGATTCGTTCCGGCAATTCGGCCTGGATCTGCTCCACGTCCAGTTTGTCCGAAAACGATCGATTGCCGAAAAACGTCTCGAATACGGCGATCTCGGCGGGGGAGATCCCCGCGCTCTCGGCGGCAACCGCGATTGCCCCGGCAAAAAGCAACCGGCGCATGATCTCCGCGGTGTCTGTGCGTGCCTCGAGGTAACTTGGCTCCATGAGGCTCATCAGGCTGTGGATACTCGCCTCGAGATCGGCAACCGAGGTACCGTCCTCCCGGGCGAGTTCGGACTCGTCGAATAGTTTCAGCGCCTTGACTCGCAGGGGGCTGAATGGGTGGGTCAGAAACCAGTCCTCCGTGGGGGCGCCCTGACCCGGTTCGGAAACTTCCATCTGCATTTCGTCCACCTGCTGCATGAACTCCGCCAGGGAGAAATTGACCAGTTGCCCACTCAGTCCGGAGGCAAGCTTGAAAAGCGAGTGTGCAACGGTTTCCAGGTCGTTCGCGCAGTAAGCGCCCGCCCGATCTGCCGAAACTTCGGCAAACCGCGACCAACTGGTGAGCGCCAGGGCGAGTTTCGCGCTGGGCGGGGTTTTTCCGCGCAACACATAGCCAATGGGAAGGTCGTGATGGTTGTAAAGGTGATGTCCCAGTTCGTGCCCCATGACGAACTTCAGTTCCCCAGGCTCGAAACGCTCGAGCAGGCTCGAAGCGAACATCACGAACAACCGCCCTTCTTCCGGTTTGAAACAGGCCGCGTTATAGGTTGCGCTCGGGAATACATAAAGTTCGAGGGGTATCGTAAGCCCCAGTTGCTCGGCGCAGGTTGCCGCGATTTTGTGCAACGGCGCCGCCATGGTTCTGGTCAACCGTACGGAAGTGGAAAGCAGGTGTCTACGAATGCCGAGGTTGCCTTTTCCCTCGCGTTTGGCGATCTGCTCGTTGACCTTTTTGACGGTGGGATCTTCGAGAAGCTGATCGAACATCTCCTTGTCGTGTTGCGAGCGAAGTCGGGTTGCGTTCATGGCGAGTACTCCAACAACCTGTTCTGAGAAAATTTGAGAACATTATAGGCATCCTTTGGGGATGGTTTACTACACCTGAACTGGGAGCTGAGGTAGGCTGTCGAACTTTTCGAGGCGGTGAATGGACAGCCATGCAATTCAATAATCGAATTACCGATATGCTCGGTGTGGAAATCCCGTTGGTGCAGGCGCCCATGGGTTGGATTGCGAGGTCACAACTGGCGTCCGCCGTCTCGAATGCCGGTGGACTCGGTATCATCGAAACATCTTCCGGAGAACTCGACGCGATTCGCGAAGAAATCAAGAAGATGCGCGAGCTCACGGACAAACCGTTCGGGGTGAATATAGCTCAGGCATTTGTTCGCGATCCCGACATCGTCCAGTTCGTCATCGATCAGGGGGTAAAGTTCGTCACCACCTCGGCCGGCAACCCGGAACGCTACACCGACCAGTTGAAGAGTGCAGACTTGACTGTTTTTCACGTGGTACCGAGTCTCAGCGCGGCTCTCAAGGCGGTCGCGGCCGGTGTTGACGGTCTGGTTGTGGAAGGTGGCGAAGGCGGGGGGTTCAAGAATCCTCGTGAAGTGGCGAGCATGGTTTTACTACCGCTGGTACGCTCTCAAGTAGAGGTACCGATTATCGCCGCTGGAGGTTTCGTCGACGGAGCATCCATGGCGGCTGCGTTTGCCCTGGGTGCCGAAGGCGTGCAGATGGGTACGCGCATGGTGTCTTCGGCGGAGTCGCCCGTCCACGAAAACTGGAAAGATGCCATCATCAATGCCAAGGAAACCGATACGGTGTTTCTGAACCGCTCGCACTCACCCGCGTTGCGAGCACTTCGCACCGAGAAGACGACACGTCTGGAACTCGATCAGGAAACCAATGCCATGACCGAATTCGGTACGGCGTTGGAACTCTATTTTGGCGGGGATATGGAAGCCAGCATCGCACTAACGGGGCAAGTCTGCGGAAGAATCAATTCCGTGCGGCCGGTTGCAGAAATAATCGCCGAGGTGCGTGAGGAGTTCTTCCGGACCATCGGTGATCTAAGCGCGCAATATTCCTGACGCCGGTTGAAAAACGCCAAGCCGTCTTCTCGGGCGCTGGCCGAAGGAGGAGATATGACCGAAGCAGCTTTGACCTATGTAACCGAACAGATGCTGCAGAAAAAAGGTGTGTGGGGCGAAGATCGCACCTCGCCACCGGTTGCTGCTTCAGACATCCGCCGCTGGGCCATTGCCACCCACTGGCCGGAGCAACCCCCACCCATCTACTGGGATGAGGCTTACGCCAGAACCACTCGTTGGGGCGGGCTCGTTGCACCGCCGGATTTCAATCCGTTTGCCTGGCCCGTCAATCGCGGCACCATGCGTCGTACCGGCATCCCCGCCGGTAAACGACCGGACGGTAAGCCGTTGCAGGGAATGAACGGCGGCCAGACCGATACCTATGGCGAACCGATGCGGCCCGGGGACCTCATCACCGCGAGAACCCGACTCCTCGATTGGGAAGAAAAGGAGGGTCGCCTTGGCCACACCCTCTACACCACAACCGAAATTGAATGGCGCAATCAGCGCGGCGCGCTCGTACGCCGCCGCCGCGCGATCGGCATTCGCTATTGAGGAGTAACCATGACCACAAATGTCTACTTTGACGAAATCGACATTGGCGACACACTTCCGGAGTGGTCGCGAACCACCGGATTCATGGAGTGGAACCGATATGCGGCTATCAACGACGAGTTTGTGCCATTTCATATGGACGACGCCGCAGGCCGGCAAGCAGGTAATGAACAAGGTGCGTTTGGCATGGGGAACCTGCGTTATGCTTATATCGTCAATGCGCTGAAACAATGGATAGGTGACGAAGCCGAGATACGTGAGGTGGGTTGCCAATATCGGGCCATCAACCAACAGGGCGATTTGTTGACCGTAACGGGGACGGTTCTCGACAAGAGGGTGGAAGACGGCGAGCAGCGGGTGTATCTGGAGGTCAACGTGAAAAACCAGACCGGCGCTGATACCTGCCCTGGTCATGCCATCGTGGTGTTGCCAACCCGCTAGCGATAATGGACTACCGGGCTTTCGTCAGCTACGCCCACGAAGACAAGGTCTGGGCAGCATGGATGCATAAAGCGCTCGAACGTTATCGTGTGCCAAAGCGACTCAGGGCGGATGTCGGAACCACGACACTTCGTCCGATCTTCAGAGACAAGGACGAACTCGGCTACTCGGGTGATTTGAGCGCAACGCTCATAGATGCGTTGGCACGCAGCCAATCGCTGATTGTCGTCTGCTCTCCCCATGGCGCTCGCTCTTTCTGGGTAGATCAGGAAGTCAGAACGTTCAAGCGCCTGCAACCGGGCCGGCCGATCCTCTGCGCCCTGGTTGACGGAGACGGCGGCGACCCCAGCAGCGTGTTTCCTCCAGCATTACTGCATGAGTTGACCGACGACGGGGAATTGGGTGATCGGTTGCCTGAGCCACTCGCGGTGGACTTTCGTGCCGCCGCCGATGGTAAACGAGACGGCTTGCTGAAGTTGGTTGCGGGTATTCTCAACCTTCGTTTCGACGAATTGAAGATGAGAGAACGCCAATGGCGCAGGCAACGACAGGTAAGTTTGACCGCCGCTGCCGCGACTCTTGCGTTCGCGGTGGGCATTGGCACCTACTATTTTTCTCGAGCGCCGGATTGCCTGGACCAACCCGGTCTCTATTCCGAGTTGTGGTCTCCCGATCACCGCAATCGGGTGCAGGTGGCTTTTGCTGAAACGGGGTTGCCTTATGCCGAACGTGTGTGGCGAACCATTGATGATCTACTCGACCAATACGCCACTGCCTGGTCTTCGGTCCATGTCGAGGCGTGCGAGGCAACCTACGAACGCAAGGAACAGTCCGTTCAGCTTCTTGACCGCAGGATGATGTGTTTGACGGATCGTCGGCGCAATTTCGTCGCGCTGCGGGAAGAATTTGCCAACGCAAAACTTGCAACGCTGGAGCATGCAGTGGCCAGCGCCTCGACGTTGCGTGACCTGACTCGTTGCTCAGACATGGAAGCCCTGCTGGCAGCATTTCCACCGCCGGACAATTCAGCCGTCGCCGAAGCCGTCAACATCCTGAAAACGGACCTGGTTCGAACCAGAGCCGCACTCATGTCCGGGAAAGTGGAAGGTAGTATGGAAGCGGCAACCGATCACGCAAACAGAGCAGCCGACACGGCGTATCCGCCAATCGAAGCAGACGCGCTTCTCCTGCTGGCTCAGTCTCACCTGGCAATCGGCGAGTGGAAAACTGCCAAAAACATACTGTACCAGTCGGCCGCCAGAGCCGTGGTGGGTAAAGAGGGAGAACTGGCGGCCGCGGCCTGGCTGGAGTTGCCGTCCATTCTCGCCAGGAACCAGGCCGATTTTCGAGAAGCGTTCAACATGCTGCAGCTAGCGGAGTCCTATGTTGCATCGCTGCCGGAAACCCACCCCCTGCAAGGCCGCTACCTGTCTGAGCGCGGTCAGGTGCTCTCCTACTCGGGGCGTTATGAGGAAGGGATAGCCCTGCTCGGACAAAGCGTCACCTTTGCCAGGCAGTACGACGTCATGCATCTTCCGGGGTATCTACACGCGTTGGCCTGGTCCCTGGTGGGCGACTTTCGAACTGAAGAAGCGATTGAGGTAAGTGACGAAGCTCTCGTCTTAGCGGAGCAGATCTA
>JAPUJX010000525.1 GCA_027295975.1 Gammaproteobacteria bacterium | reverse complement strand
ATTTTATGGGATTCGGCGAAATCCGGTAATTCTTTACCCAGGTCGATGACAAAACGGTACTTGTCTTCCCAGGAGTCGAAAAATCCGAAGGTCTCTTTGATATCCGCAAGGTTCATCAACCACCTTCAGAAAAGTCCAAGCTCCAACTGCGCTTCTTCACTCATCATGTCACGCGTCCAGGGTGGATCGAAGGTGAGATCCACGGCGACGCTGGTTACGAAAGGCACTTGAGCGATACGGGCTTTGACGTCTTCCACCAGAACGGGCCCCATGCCACAACCCGGTGCCGTTAGGGTCATCGATACCGAGACTTCACCGGGCCCCGTGACATCACATCCGTAGATCAACCCGAGATCGACGATGTTGACCGGGATTTCGGGATCGTAGACTGACTCCAACGCCTGGCTAACCTGACGTATGTCCACTTTCCCGTCGGCGGGAACCGCAAAACTCAATGACTCGGATTCGAACCCCAGCGCGTCCGCATCACGACCATCGACCCTTGCCATGTTGCCGTTGAAAATTACCGTATAGGTGCCTCCGAGGGTCTGGGTGAGAGTCACGAAGGTGCTCTCGGGGATGGTGATCGGGTCGCCCGTTGGGACGAGTCGAGCCACACACTCACGGACGGTTGTAATGATGCGTCGCTCCATGGTGGGTACGCTCAAGCCTCCGGATTCAGCGAGAAACTCTCTCCGCAGCCACAGTGACTTTCGGCGTTCGGATTCTTGAACTTCAGCACTGAATTCAAACCTTCGGTGACGAAATCCACCTCGGTCCCTTTGACCAGAGGCAGGTCTTCTGTGCTTATGTAAAGGGACAGCTCTTCGGCAACGTCGAATGCGCGATCGCCGACCTCGGGGCCGTCGATATAGTCCAGCGTATACATGTAACCGTTACAGCCGCTCTCTTTTACCCCGAGGCGCAGGTAGCGATGTCCCGATTTATCGATCTGCGCGCGGATGTGCGCGCATGCCGCCGGGGTTACGGATATCTTGTTCGGATCGAAGGTTGTTACGTTCATATCGTTTGTTGCTACTCCGCCATCTAGTGCAGATCGTTCGCGTGTCAGCAGCCTGACTCAACAGGCCACTACATGAAAGTCACCGCCTTGCGCACACCGGCGATGAGCCGGTTTACGTCTTCGGTTGAATTATACAAGCTAAATGAGGCACGCACCGTGCCGGGTATGCCAAGCCGTGCCATGAGCGGCATTGCGCAGTGGTGGCCCGTGCGTACCGCAATCCCCTGTTGATCGAGCAACGTGCCGACATCGTGTGGATGGCTGCCATCCACCAGAAAGGAAACCACGGCAATGCGTTTCTCGGGTTCGCCCACGAGGCGGACCCCGTCGATCTGCTTGAGTTGGCTCAAGGTAAGCCGAACCAGTTCGTCTTCCGAAGCTTCGATATCGCAGCGGGGTAAACGGCCGAGATATTCGATGGCGGCGCCAAGGCCAATTGCGCCGGCGATATTGGGCGTTCCGGCCTCGAACTTGTAAGGCAAGGTGTTGTAAGTCGATTTATCGATGGTTACGGTTTCGATCATCTCGCCGCCTCCCTGCCAGGGCGGCAGAACATCCAGCAACTTCTCTTTTCCGTAAAGAACACCGATTCCCGTCGGCCCGTACATCTTGTGGCCGGAGAACGCGTAGAAGTCGCAGTCCAGTGCCACTACGTCGACCGCGAAGTGCGGAACCGCCTGGGCGCCGTCAACTACGACCACCGCTCCCGCGCTGTGTGCCAGTTCGATGATCTGTTGCAGAGGATTTACCGTGCCCAGCGCGTTGGAAACGTGTCCTATAGCGACGATTCTGGTTCTGTCGCTGAGCAACGCCGTGAAGCTGTCGATGTCGATGTCGCCCTGGCTGTTGACATCGCAGGCTTTCAATACGGCTTCGGTGCGAGATGCCAGCATCTGCCATGGCACGATGTTGGAGTGATGCTCCATATGGGAGATCAATATTTCGTCGCCTGGTTTCAGCAATCCGGTATAACAATTTGCCACCAGGTTTATCGACTCGGTGGTACCGCGCGTGAATATGATTTCGTTTCGATGTTCCGCGTTGATAAATTCCCGCACGCGATCTCGCGCGTGTTCAAAAGCAACCGTCGCTTGATCAGCGAGAGCGTGCACGGCGCGGTGTACGTTTGAGTTGTAGCGACGGTAATAATCACTGAGCGCGTCGATGACCGCTCGAGGTTTCTGGCTCGTCGCCGCGTTGTCGAGATACACCAACGGCGCGCCGTTCACCTGCTGGTCCAGGATGGGAAAATCTTTCCGGTAGCTTGTCATCGATCATGCCTCGAGAGTGCCTCGAGAAATCTTTGCTCGACCGTTTTGGCCAGTGGACCGTGCAGATAAGTCTTGAGGAAAGCGGTAGCCAGCATGGCACGAGCGTTTTGGCTTGATAACCCCCTGGAACGCAGAAAGAAGATCGCGTCCTCGGACAGTTGGCCAACCGTAGCGCCGTGGGAACACTTCACGTCGTCAGAATAGATTTCGAGTTCGGGTTTGGTATTGATCACCGCCGCCGCATCCAGAGCCAGGTTCTTGTTGGTCAAGGCGGCATCGCTGCGCGGCGCATCCGGATGAATGTGAATACGCCCGTTGAACGTGGTCTTGGAATTGCCGAGGCCGATACCGTGGAATCGTTGCTGGCTGAACGTGTCCGGTGCCTGGTGTTCGACAATCGTCTGCTGATCCAGGTGGCAGCCGTTTTCAACCAGGTAAGCCCCGTCGATTTCGACCCTGGCGCCGCTTCCGCGAAGGAGTACCCGGGTATCGATGCGTCGACGGTCGGCTCCCGTGGAATAACTTTGCAGCATGTAGTCAGCCCCGGCGGCGAGGGACACCTGGAGCAGAGACCAGTGCCCCGTGGCGGTGGCCAATGTACAGCGCGCGTGACGTAGCCGCGCATGCTCGCCGAGGTCGATACCCATGAATTCGCTATGGAAGCCAACCGCGCTCGAGGTTTCAACGAGTTCCAGATGGGCGTTCGGCGCAACCGAAATAACAACCGGGCAGCATTGGTCAACCGAAAAATCGATGAGCAGGGGGTGCTGGGGAGATTCCAGTATCCGGATCAGTATCCCGTTACCCGCGGTGAGCGCGGTGAGATCTGCCAGGGGATAACGCTCGCTGAATACCCCGTCGTGCAAAACCTTACGCAGACAAACGAGATCTTCCGCCGTTGCGTCACTGAATGGAACGAGTCTTACCTGAGGTTGCTCGGCGCCGTCGGCGATTACCGCGGCAGGGTCTGGTGCGGGGCTGGCGGGATTTGCCAGGTTGAGCTTGAAGCCTTCGATGAATCCTTTGATCGGGGTGTATTTCCATTGCTCCCTCACCACTCCCGAGACAAGGCTTGCAGACAAACGTTCCGCCGCCTCGCTCGAATCCATCCACGCCATTTTGCGGGCAGGGAGATCGCTCAGGATTTCGGCCGCGTTCATGATGCGCTCAACCAGGCGTAACCCTTTTCTTCCAGGGTCAGCGCCAGACTTTTGTCTCCAGTGCGCATGATGCGGCCGTTGGCCAGAACGTGGACCACGTCGGGCACGATGTAGTCGAGAATCCTCTGGTAGTGGGTGATCAGCAACACCGCATTGTCGGGGTTGCGATAGCGGTTGATACCGGCGGACACGGTCTGTATGGCATCGATGTCGAGACCCGAATCCGTTTCGTCAAGAATACACATGACCGGCTTCAGCATGGCCATTTGCAGAATCTCGATGCGTTTCTTTTCACCGCCAGAAAACCCATCGTTTACATATCGTGCTGCAAACGCTTCATCGATCTTCAGGTTGGCAAGCTGA